>JBKJZF010000001.1:0-13456 GCA_046715315.1 Solirubrobacterales bacterium
CTTCGAGCGCTTCGCGAAGCCGAGCCTGCTCGCCGGCCACCTCGGGATCACCCCGTCGGAGCGGACCTCAGACGAGAAGCGACGCCAGGGCGCGATCACCAAGGCCGGCTCCAAGCACGCGCGCCGGCTCCTGGTCGAGTCCGCCCACCACTACGCCCGCCAGCCGGCGATCGGCGACCCGCTTCGCCGCCGCCAGGCCGGCCAGGACCCGCGCGTGGTCGAGATCGCCTGGCGCGCGCAGCGGCGGCTCAATTCGCGCTGGCAGCACCTCGGCGTCCGGCGCCGAAAGCCGTCGGGCAAGGTCGCGGTTGCGGTCGCGCGCGAGCTCTCGGGCTTCCTCTGGGAGGCGGCCACCCTGCGCTGAGAACCAAGCGACATAGCCCCCGGCGCTGCCGGGGCGCGCACGGGCACTCGAAGGCCACGCTCGTCGCACCGGTGGTCCGCGATTCCGCTATGGGCAGCCGGCTCTCGCCGGTGGCGCCCGTTACTAGAGCGCGGACCCGCGACGGACAAAGGTCATGAGGTAGCCAGCCCTCGAATATCAGCCTGACTCGGAAGTCGATGAAGCTGACCTTCGGTCCGCCGCGCGCCCCGGGAGCGCCGGGGTGATCGGTTTCTTCCGCAACAAGCGGGAAGCTCAGCGCTGGGTGCTTGACAAGCGGTGCTCCATATCAGCGGATGGTCATGGCGGTGATCGTGCCCCCGGCGCAGCCGAGCTCGTCGGACTGCGGCTGCCCGTCGCCGCTGGAGTCGTGCCAGCCACCGGTGAAGAAGTAGACCTGCTGCTGGGTGGCAGTGGCGTTGGCCGCGGCCTTGAGCGCGACCTTGGACAGCGTCAGGACGTTCGCCTTGTCGCGGTCGTTGATCTCCTTCTCGGTCCGCAGGGCGACCCAGATCGTGTCCATGATCTCGTTTGGCTTGGTGGTGCCGATCACGCATTGGTCGGAGTTGATCGCGGCGTTCTTCAGGGCGCCGTCGGCGAACATCGTCTTCGGCCCGCCGAACTTCCCCTTCACGTCCCACTTGCGGGTGCCGTCCACCGAGAGCTGGTTGCTGTCGTGGAGGCCGATCAGGAGGAACTGGACCAACTTGTCGCGGGAGACGCCGGTCTCCGCCGTCTGACCGATCGTCGCGGTTACGTGCTTGCCCGCCTTCACGGTCGGCTTGCTCCACTGGAATGTGCTCCACAGGAAGCAGCCGCTGAAGCCGAAGGAGCAGGCCAGTGCGATCACCACCGCCAACACCCGAGTCCCCACCTTCGGCGCCATGTGCCGACCATAGAGCGCCCGGGGCCCGGCGTCAAATCGAGCGGCTAGGCGACGGCTTCGTCGGCGGGCGAGCCGCCGTCGGCATCCGGCTCGCCCTCGGCGGGGGCAGGCTCGGCGGCGTCGGAGTCCTCGGCGGCCTCCGCGTCGTCGCGCTGCTGCTCGGCCAAGAGCTCCTTCGAGGGCGCCACCATCATGTGCATGTTGCGCCCCTCCTGCTGGGGCTCGGACTCGATCGTGGCGATCTCGGCGATGTCGTCGTAGAGGCGCTGGAGCAGTGCCCGTCCCCGCTCCGGATGGGCCTGCTCGCGGCCGCGGAACATGATCGTCACCTTGACCTTGTCCTTGTTTCGCAGGAAGCGCTCGACGTGACCGCGCTTGGTCGCATAGTCGTGGTCGGCGATCTTCGGGCGCAGCTTGATCTCGCGGATGTTGACCTGCTGCTGGTGCTTGCGGGCGGCCTTCGCCTTCTGCTCCTGCTCGTACTTGTACTTCGAGTAGTCGAGCAGCCGGGCCACCGGCGGCCGGGCGTCCGGAGCGACCTCGACCAGGTCGAGATCACGCTCGCGCGCCATCTCCAGCGCCTTCTTCGTCTCGATCACGCCGACCTGCTCGCCCTCCTCGTCGATCAGCCGCACCTCGGAGATGCGAATCCGCTCGTTGATCCGGGTCGGATCCCTCTCGGGCAGCCGCCGGTCGAACCGTCGGGGGACCGGCACTAGGAGGAGATCGCGGGAAGCCTCAAGCTAGCTAACCGGCGTTCGTGGGACGAGAACTGACGACACGGGGCAGGCACGGGCGCTCAACGGCGCTGCGTGAGGTGGGTGCCCTTCATCGGGGCGCAGTATAGAGGCAGTCGCAGTTTACGCCGAGGTATCATCAGCCTTGGCCGGAGCAGCCGGAGCGAAACCGGCGCCAGGCCTGGGTCACGAGATGCGGAGCGCGTCGCTGCACACTCGCAAGATGGTGCCGGGGGGCCGGGCGTCACGCCCTGCGCGGGTGTCCGCCGCGTGTCTGCTCCTCGCCCTGCTGATCGCGATGCTTTCACTCCCGGCGCCGCCGGCCGCCCCTGCCGCGGTCAGCGGCTGTGACCGCTACGCCTCGGCGGTCGGATCCGACTCGGCGCCCGGCAGCCAGACGAGGCCGTTCCAAACCGCCCAGAAGCTCGCCAACTCGCTCCACCGCGGCAAGACCGGATGCCTCCGCGCGGGTACGTACTCCTTCTCCCAGCTCAAACTCAAGAAGCCCAACATCACCCTCGCGCCCTACGGCTCGGAGGCGGTGACGCTCAGGGGCGACATCAAGGTCCTGCCGAACGGCCACGGGACGGTGATCGAGGAGATGACGCTCAACGGCTACGGGGGCAAGAACGAGCTCGGCCCCCGGATCTACGCAGACGGCGTCGTTCTTCGAGACAACGAGATCACCAACCAGCACACCGGGATCTGTGTGCAGGTTTCGAGCTTCTTCTCGAAGCCCGCTCCGCGCCACGTGACGCTCGCGCGCAACCGCATCCACGACTGCGGTCGGCTGCCCGCGGCGAATCACTCCCACGGCATCTACCTGGTCGAGGCCCGCCGGACCACGATCCGCGACAACTGGATCTATGACAACGCCGACCGAGGCATCCAGCTCTATCCGGAGGCTGATCGCACGCTTGTTAGCGGCAACGTGGTCGACTCCAACGGCCACGGGATCAGCTTCGGCGGCGATGGCTCGGGCCAGTGTTCGAACCACAACAAGGTAAAGGGCAACGTGATCGCCAACTCCAAGATCCGCTGGAACGCGTACTCAGGCGCGCAGGGCCCCCCCTGCCAGGGAAACGTGGTGCGTGGCAACTGCGTCTACGGCTCCAACTCCAACGACCGCTTCAACACCAATGGCGGGATCGAGACTCCGTCCAAGAGCTTCTCCGCGCACGCGAATCGCATCGCCGCCCCCGAGTACGTGAACCCCGCCGCCGGGGACTTCCGGCTGCAGCCGGGGAGCGCCTGCGAAGACCTGCTCGACACCCGGTAGCGCGGCCCACCAGGACGGGTCGAGCAAGACCGTGACGCTCAGTCGATGAGCCGATCGGCGAGCTCCGCCACCGTCGCCGAGCCCAGGTCTCCCTCGTCGTGCGAGCGCAGGGCGAAGGCGCCCGCCTCGACCTCGCGATCTCCGACTACCAGCATGTAGGGGTACTTCGCGAGTTCGGCGTCGCGGATCTTCTTCGCCACCGACTCCGAGCGGTCGTCGACCTCGACGCGGACGCCCTCCGCCCGAAGCTTCTCGGCGACCTCGGCCGCGTAACCGTTGTGGCGATCGGCGACCGGCAGGACGATCGCCTGCACGGGGGCGAGCCAGGTGGGGAAGCGGCCGCCGTGATGCTCGATGAGGATGCCTGCAAAGCGCTCCATCGAGCCGAGGAGGGCGCGGTGGATCATCACCGGCCGGTGCTCGGCGTTGTCCTCACCGCGGTAGCCGAGCTCAAAGCGCTCGGGCATCTGGAAGTCAACCTGGCAGGTGCCGCACTGCCAGGAGCGCCCGAGGGCGTCGGTGATGTGGAAGTCGATCTTGGGCCCGTAGAAGGTGCCCTCCCCCGGGCTCACCTCGTAGTCGCGGCCCTGCCGGTCGAGCGCCTCCCGCAGGGCCGCCGTGGCGCTCTCCCACTCCTCGTCGGTGCCGATCGACTTCTCGGGGCGGGTGGAGAGCTCGACCCGGACCTGGTCGAAGCCGAAACGGGCGTAGAGCTCGTCGATCGCCTCGCAGATCGAATCCACCTCGTCGGCGACCTGCTCGAGCGTGCAATAGACATGGGCGTCGTCCTGGGTGAAGGCCCGCACCCTCAGGAGGCCGTGGAGCACCCCCTCGCGCTCGTAGCGCGAGACCAGGCCGAACTCGGCCAGGCGCATCGGCAGGTCGCGGTAGGAGCGCCGCTCGGAGCCGAACACCAGGCAGGCCCCGGGACAGTTCATCGGCCGTACCGCGTAGCGGCGGTCGGACTCGTCGCGATCGCGCTGGGAGGGCTCGGCGAAGAACATGTTCTCCCGGTAGTTGTCCCAGTGGCCAGAGCGATGCCAGAGCTTCTCGTCGAGGATCTGCGGGGTCTTGATCTCTTCGTAGCCGCGGCGGCGCAGCTGCTCGCGCACCTCGGCCTCGATCAGGCGCAGCAGGACCGTCCCCTTGGGCAGCCAGAACGGCATCCCGGGCGCCTCGCCCCGCAGCATGAACAGCCCGAGCTGGGGGCCAAGCTTGCGATGGTCGTTGGCGCGCGCCAGCTCGAGGCGCTCGAGGTGGGCGTCGAGGCCCTTCTTCGAGAAGAAGGCGGTGCCGTAGATGCGGGTCAGCATCTGGCGGGTCTCGTCGCCGCGCCAGTAGGCGCCCGCAACCGAGTTCAGCTTGAAGGCCCTGATCCTCCTGGTCGAGGGCCCATGCGGGCCACGGCAGAGGTCGAGGAAGAGACCGTTGCGGTAGAGCGAAACCGACTCCGCTCCCTCGTTCGTGACCAGGTCCTCGATCAGCTCGACCTTGTAGGGCTCCTCGGCGGCGCGAAAGAGCTCCAGCGCCTCGTCCACGGAGACGTCGGAGCGCTCGAATGCCTCGTCGGCGCCGACGTGGGCGGCCATCGCCTCCTCGATCCGGGCGAGGTCGCCCTCGGAGACGCTGACCCCCTCGGGGAACTCGAAGTCGTAGTAGAAGCCGTCGGCGATCGGAGGGCCGATCGAGACCTTGGTCTCCGGCCACAGCTCCACCACCGCCTCCGCCAGCACGTGCGCGGTGTCGTGGCGCAGCAGATCGAGCGCCTCGGGGCTGCGGTCGGTGATCACCTCGAGCTCGGCGCCGTCGGGAAGCGCCGCGGCGAGGTCGCGCAGCTCGCCGTCCACCTTCACGGCCAGCGCCGCCTTCGCCAGCCCGGGGCCGATCGCCGCGGCGGCGTCGGCGCCGGTGGAACCCTCGGCCAGCTCGAGCGGGGAGCCGTCGGGAAGGCGTAAGGTGATCGAGGCCATGGCGGGCCATGCTATCCGGCGATCGTTGCCGCTCCCGGTGCTCTTGCGATCGCGCTCGCAGCCTTCGGCGGAGGCTCCGAGGATTGCGATCCCGCAAGCGAGCACTGCGTGCTCGCGCAGCCCTCCTCGGCGCAGGCCTACCACGCCGCCTTCCCCGACTTCAGCGGTCCCGAGGACAAGGTCACGAAGGGGCGGATCGGCTCCTTCGAGCATGACGACGCCGGTCGTGTCCCCTTCATCCGCCTGATGGCCCGCTCCGGGTTCGGCATAGCGCCAGCGCGGTCACGGCTACACCGACCCTGAAGCGCGCCTACCGGCGGGCGCTGGGCGGGCCCTTCAGCTCGCGGCCGCTCTTCGAGGCGCGAGAGATCCCCGAGGACGATCGAGGCGCCGAAACCTCGGTTGAGGTCGAAATACGACCACAAGTGAGAATTCGATCACCCGGGCGGCCAGGCGGGCGATCCCGCCCTCAGTCGTCGCGGCCCGGGTCGGCACGCGCGCCGTCGGCGATGAAGGGACAGGCCGATTCGCCCGGGCTCGGCTCCGGGACCCCCCACAGCGTGTACTCGCCGATGTCCCGCCCGGCGTCGGTGCCCGCGAACGGCGCCGGCGGGGAATCGCCAACGACGATCACCTGGGCGATGCCCGGAGGAGGCGACTCGGCCGAGGGCCCCGGATCGGGCTCGACGCAGACCTCCCCCCCGCGCAGCTCCCAGACGAGAAAGTCGCGGCCGTGCTCGTCGGCGAGAAGGTCCTCGGGAGCGAGCACCAATGTGGCCCCGGGCAACGGCCTCAGCTCCAGCAGCGCCGGCGACCAGCGCGAGGGGCCCACCGGCCCGTTGGCGAGGGCGAGCAGGCTGCAGGCCCCGGCCCCGGCCACGAACGCGACCGCGAGCGTCGCGAGGCCGAGCCGCAGACGGGCGATTCTGGCACTGCGGGGAAACAGCCCGGCGATCCCGCGACGGTGAAGGATTCGGGTGACCTGGGGGCCGGTGGGAGCCGTCTCGGCCAGGGCCCGGACGCTGATCAGCATCGCCAGCGGCGCCGCCAGGGCGATCGCCTTCGCCTCCTGGTAGGGCGTGCCGGCGAGGTTCGCGTAGGCCACCAGCGCCGCCGAGACGCCGAGGGCGATCGGGACCGCCCGCTGATCGCGCCGCAGCCACCACCACAGCCCGAATGCCAGCGCGGCCAGGGCAACCAAGCCTCCGGCCCAGAACGCGAGAGCTGGGGCGAACCCGGCGCCCGGGTCGAGTCGGAAGTCGCCCGAGGGCCAGATTCCAAGCGCCTCCAGCGGCGATAGGGGGTTGAAGAGGTTGCCGAGTCCGGCGCCGTCGGGGTCGAACGTCTCGAAGCTGGCGAAGTCCGCCATCCGCCCCACCTCTGGCGCGGTCGCGACGACGAAGACCCCGAGCGCGGCGGCGACCGGGGGGAGGGCGCTGCGAAGCAGACGCCAGGCCCAGGCCCATCCGCGGGCCCGGACCGCCAGCGCCAACTCGACCGCGGCCCAGGCGCCGGCCGCCCCGGCGAGCCAGATCAGGCCCGGGAAGCTGTAGACGTAGGCAGAGCCGACCGCGAGCACGGCCAGCGGCACCGCCTGCCAGGGCCGGCTCGAGGCCAGCCGGCCCCGCGCCAGGGGCTCGAGGCCGATCGCGAAGGCGAGCAGAAAAAGCGCCTGCATCGTCTCCTTGAAGGCGCCCTGGGTGAGGTAGGCGGCGGTCATGTAGGCGAAGCCGACGAGGAGCGCGGCGACGACCCGCCGCGTCTCGCTGACCCGGCGCAGGAGGCCGAGTGGAGCCAGCGCGGTGATCACCGCCGTCGCCACGACGACGCCGTCGAACGCCTGGACGAGGCTGGGCCCGAGGGCGCTGAGCGCGACCGCGAGGGAATGCGGGCCGAGCGGATACCCCTCCGAGATCAAGCGCTCGCCGGCGCCCTCGGAGATGCGGTCGGCCGCGAACAGGTGCTGGGACATGTCGGGGTTCAGCCCGGTTCCGAGGATCCCGAACCGTCCCTCGACGATGTATGGAAGCGACGCGGCGATCAGGGCCAGCGCGAAGACCGGGAGCGCGGCTCGCCAGGCGTCGCCCAGGCGCTCGACGCGGCCGCGCAGGAATGCGCAGGCCCCGAGGGTCGTCGCCAGCAGGGCGATCAGAGCGGCCGTGCCCTCTCCCGGTAGCCGCACCGACCACCATGCGATCGGCATCAGCGCCGCGAGGCCCACCGCGGGCGCCAGCCAGGACCACTCACGGCGTCCGCAGAGGGCGAAGAGCGCCTGTCCTGTTGCAGCCGAGGCGACCAGCGCGGCCAGCGCCGAGAGGTAGGTTCCAGCCACGGTCAGGGCGACGCGAGCGCCCGCCGGTCGATCTTGCCGCTGCCGATCCGAGGCAGTTCCTCGTGGACGAAGATGCGCTTCGGGATCATGTGGTCCTCGAGATGCTGCGCGCAGTGGCGGCGAAGCGCCGACTCGTCGAGCTCGTGCCCCGGCTGGGCGGCGACGTGCGCGTGGACCGCGTTTCCGAGCAGGGGGTCCGGGACGCCGACCGCTGCCGCCTCGCGGACCCCCGGAACCATGTGCAGCACCTCTTCGACCTCGTGCGGGACCACCTTCTCCCCGCGGGACTTGAACACATCGTCGCGGCGGCTGACGAAGTAGAGGAAGCCATCCTCATCAATGCGGAACAAGTCGCCGGTCGCCAGCACTCGCTCCCATGGCCAGCGCCCGGGGCGCAGGCGTTTGGCGGTGAGCTCATCGCCACCCCAGTACCCCTGCATGACGTGGGCGCCGCGGACGATCAGCTCCCCGACCTCGCCGCGGCCGAGCACGTTCTGATCGTCGTCCTCGGTCCAGACCTCGGTGCCGGGGATCGCCACCCCGACCGAGGTCGGCCGCGCGTCGAACTCCTCCGGGGGCAGGTAGCAGATCCGTTGGGCCTCGGTCTGCCCGTACATCGGGCAGATTCCAGCGTTGGGAAGCGTGCGGCGCAGCTCCCGGGCCATGCCCTCCGGCAAAGCAGCGCCGGCGCTGGTCAGCAGGCGCAGGTCGGGGAGCTCGCGATCCGCGAGGCCGCGCAGGGAGAGCAGGACGCCGAAGACCGTCGGGACCCCGGGCAGGATCGTGATCCGCAGCTCCTCGAGGAGCTGCACGACGCGGCCGGCAAAGGCGAAGCCGGGCTCGAGGACCAGCGTCGCGCCCGCCAACACGCAGGTGAGGAGCTGGTAGAGCCCGTAGCCGAACGAGAGCTGCAGCACGCAGAGCACCCGGTCGGACTTGCCCATGCGGAGAGATTCGACGATCGAGCCGGCGACGAAGGTCATGTTGCCGTGTGTGACCGTGACCCCCTTTGGCTCCCCGGTCGAGCCGGAGGTGTAGATCACGCCGGCGAGATCGACGGATAGCGGCGGCCCGGGAGGATCGCGATCGCTCTCGAGCAAATCCGGCCGGTCGCACACCTGCGTCCCCGAAACCTCGTCGGCGGCGTCGTGCGCCAGCTCGCCGTGGCCGCTGTCGCAGATCAGGACCCGAGGGTGACAGTCAGCGAGGATCTTGGCCAGTCTCTCCCGCTTCATCTGCGGGTTCAGCGGCGAGAGCGCGGCGCCTGACCGCATCACGCCGTAGACAACGGCCGCCGCCTCGAGGCCGTTGGGAAGCATGATCGCCACCCGGTCGCCGCGCTTCACCCCGAGCTCCGCGAGCCCGGCGGCGATCCGGTCGGCGGCCCGGTCGAGCTCGGCGAAGGACAACGTGCCCGACGCGGTGATCACGGCCGCCTTCTCGGGCTCGTCGCGGGCCGCCGCCCGCAGGTCCTCGCCGATCGCGCGCGCGCTCACCGCGTCGACCGCTTGCGCCCTACGAAGCGCGCGATCGCCTCGATCGAGCCGAAGTTCTCCTCGGTGATCTCGATGTCCTCGACCTCGACGCCATACCGAGACTGGACCTCCTCGACCAGCTCGACGAAGCCGAGCGAGTCAATGATCCCGAGCTGGAGGAAGTCGTCGCCATCTCCGAGCTCGAGATCGGGCCGCAGGTAGAGGAAGTTGTCCTCGATGAACCCGCGGATGTCGCTGCCCACGTCAGCCGCCTGGTCGGTCACGCCACTCCCCCCGCTCGAACCTGTGCGGTGCGGTCGATTCTGACCCGCGGCTCGGCCGTCTCGACCGGGTAAGCGTCGGCCGGCGCCTCGACGAACTGCCGGTGCCAGAGCTGGCTGGAGAGCACCGCGACGAGCGCCATGCCCTCGCGCATCCCCGTCGCCCGCCCCGCGCGGCAGCGCCGCACGAGGGCGTCGACCCGCTTGGCGTCCCAGATCCCCGTCTCCCCCAGGGCGGTCGCCGAGAGCGAGTCCGCGACCCAGTCGGGCGCGCCGGGGGCGAAGAACGGATGCACCTCCGGGGCACGGTAGGGCTGCTTGCGCCGTGCCGCGATCCCCCGTGGCAGCAACCGGGCGCCGACCTCGCGCAGGGCGACCTTGTCCTGCATCCCGTCCAGCTTCCGCGCGGCCGGCAGCCCGGCCGCATGCGCGAACACTCGGTGGTCGAGAAATGGGTAGCGCCCCTCGACGCCGTGGGCCATCGCCACGCGGTCCCCCTGGGCGGCAAGCAGGTAGGGCTCGAGCAGCGTCGACAGCTCCAGCCACGCGGCGCGCTCCAGGCTGCCCCAGCCCGCGAACGCCGGCGGCAGCGCCAGGCGCAGCCGATCCAGAGAGGCAGTCTTGGAGATCCGCTCGGCCACCTCCTGCCGGTAGAGGCCCTTGATCGCCCCGGTCGCGGTCGCCCGGGTGAGATGCGAGCCGAGCAGCGCGTCGTCGGCCCCGGTCTCGAGGATGAACCTCCGCATCGCCGGGCCGCGGCGCGCGTCGGATGGCCCCAGGGTGGGATAGAGCTGGTCGATGATCGCCTCGGCGCCCTCGGGGTCGCTGTTGTTGAGCTCTCGCGCCACAACCTCCTTGAACAGCTCGTAGCCCCAGAAGAGCTCGTCGGCTCCCTCCCCGGTCGCGACCACGGTGACCCCGTTCGCGCGCACCTCGCGGGAGAGCAGGAAGAGCGGCACCGGCGCCGTCCGGATAAGGGGAGTCTCGGCGTGCCGGACCACGTCCGGGAACGCGCCGGCGATCTCGGCCGGGCCGATGTCGAGCACGTGATGGCGGGTGCCGATCGCCCGCGCGACCTCCTCTTGGTGGGCCCGCTCGTCGTAGAGAGGGTCCTTGAAGGCAACCGAAAAGGTGCGCAGATCGTGCTCCGTCTCGGCCTGGGCGAGCGCCGTGATCAGGCTCGAGTCGAGCCCGCCGGAGAGGTAGGCGCCGACCGGCACGTCGGCGCGCAACCGCAGCCGCACGCTGTCACGCAGCAACTCCTCGAGGTCCTCCGACCCCGCCCTGTCGGGCCTGCCGTAGGCCGGCTCCCACCACAGGCGCTGCTCGACGATCCTGCCACGCTCCCAGACCAGCAGCCCGCCGGGCGGAAGCTGGCTGACTCCGCGGAAGGCGGTCCGCGGAGCGCGCGGCCCCCAGAGGGTGAACACGTCGTCGATTCCGGCGAGGTCCGGCTCGGCCGAAACCTCGCCCGATGCGAACAGAGCCTTGGCCTCGGACCCGAACACGATCGTGCCGTCTTCGAGCAGCGCGTAGTGGAGCGGGCGAACCCCGAAGCGGTCGCGGACCAGGGTCAGGCGGCGCTCCTCCGCCTGCCACCAGGCGAAGGCGAACTGCCCGTTCAGCCGCTCGAGCGCAGGAAGGCCATCGCGCTCCAGCAGGTGCAGGACGACCTCCGTGTCGGCCGTGGTCGCGAAGCGCTCACCGCGCGCCTCGAGCTCGGCCCGCAGCTCCGGGTGGTTGTAGACCTCGCCGTTGTAGACGATCAGGCCGCCGCCCGGGCCGGCCTCGATCGGCTGCCACCCGCCCGGAAGGTCGAAGATCGCCAGCCGCGAGGAGACCAACCCGGCGCCGTGGTCGAGGACGAGGCCGAAGCCGTCCGGGCCGCGATGGCGAATCGACGCCGCCATCCGCAGCAGCGCACTCTCGTCGACCTGCGGCCAGCCCTCCGGATGCACTATCCCGCCGATCCCGCACATGGTCAGTCGTCCGGATCGGGAATGATCGCCGGGGCGTGCAGGTACTCGGTCGCGACCCGCCGACGTTCGATTTCCCGGTAGGTGGCCTCGACCTCCTCCTCGGAGAGCCCTACGCGGGGGGAGAGCTCCGCCGCCGCGATCGAGTGCGCCTGGCCCCAGAACAACAGATCCATCCGCTCGTAGGGATGGCCGAAGTAGAACTCCTCCTGGGTCTGGGGCAGGCTGAACGTCTCAGTCGTCGGCACCCGCGCCGTGATCGCCGCCGGCAGGTCGAGCTCGCGCGCGAGCGCGTACACCTGTCCCTTGTAGAGGTGGGCGATCGGCTTGAAATCCGCGAGCCCGTCGCCGCCCTTCACGAAGAACCCCTGGTCGTACTCCAGCAGGTTCGGGGTTCCGGCCACCGCGTAGGAGAGGCGGTCGGCCCAGGTGTACTCGAGCAGCTTGCGGACCCGTTGCTTCATGTTCGTGGCGGCGAGCAGCTCGCGGTATGCGTCCGGGGGCATCCGAGCCCGCTGCTGGTGGCCGTCCGGGCGCTCGACCACCAGCGAGAAGACGATGACCCCACCCGACGGAGGCGAGCGGACGAGCTTGTGGCGCCAGCTCGGCTCGTAGTCGGGGAAGACCTTGCGAATCGCCTCGTCGCGCCGCCGATAACAGCCGAGCGCCTCGAGCGCATCGGTGATCGGCTCCTCCACCGTATGGGTGCCGAGCTGCTGCGCCAGCCGCAGACCGAGATCCGACGAGGAGTCGCCGACGTCACGCTCCGGCATCCGCAGGCAGAGGACACTGTCGGGACCCAGCGCCCGAGCGCAGATCGCGGCGACGACGCCCGAATCGACCCCGCCCGAGACCGCAATCACTGCCCCTCGGCGCCCGAGGCTCCGGACGGCGTCGACAGTCGCAGCCTCGAAACGCGCCAGGCACGCCTGCGCGTCGAAATTGTTCTGGCGAGCCTCGATCTTTTCCCTCACTCGATCCGACCCCCCGGTCGACTCGTGGCAGTCTAGGGCCGGCGTCGGTAGCGTTGTCCGCTGATGGCCCACATCCGTCCGCTCGAGCATGACGATCTCGCGGCGGTCGCGTCGCTGATGCGCGCGCGCCTGCCGGGACCGACGGCCGACGAGGGTTTCCTCGCCGCGACCCTGCTCGACCAACCCTGGGCCGACCCCGACCTGCCCTCGCTGATCGCCTGCAACGACGCCGGCGACGTGGTCGGCTTCGTCGGCGCCCAGGTACGGCGGCTGCGGATCGACGACCGCCAGTTGCGGGGCGTGTGCTGCTCGCACCTCGTCGTCGCCGACGATCCCGGAGCGGGGCCCGCAGGCGCGCTGCTGCTGGCGAAGCTGCTCGCCGGCGCCCAGGATCTGACCTGGTCGGACACGGCGACCGAGCCGGTGCTGCGGATGTGGCAGAGCTACGGGGGCCATCCCGACCACGCCCGCGCCTGCGACTGGATGCTGGTGCTGAGCCCGGTCCGCTGGCTCGGGAGTCTGATTGGCGCAATCGCGCGGCGTCGTCCGCTGGGTCGCGAGGTGCTCCCCGTCGGCGCCCTGCCCTTCCAGGCCGCCGGCCCACGGCTCGCGCGCAGGGCCCACCCGGACCCCGACCCGGACATCACCAGCGAGCCGGCGAGCGTGGCCGCGATCGCAGAGGAACTACCGGCCCTGGCCTCCCGCCTCAGCCTCCGAGTCGACCACGACGCCGGGTATCTCGATTACGTCTTCTCCCAGATCGAGGCGACGAGAGGGGAGCGGCTGATCCGTCGGCTCGTGCGCCGGAGCAGCGTAGCCGTGGGCTGGTATGCGTACCTTCCCTCGCGGGGCGGGACTAGCCGCGTCCTCCACGTCCTCGCGCGCGAGCGCGAGGCCCAGGCAGTGGTCGCCGACCTGATCGCCAACGCGCGCTCTGAGGGCAGCGCCGTCCTTGCCGGCCGCCTCGAGCCGCACCTGGCCCGGCCCATGCGCGACCGTCTGGCGGCCGTCGGCTTCGCACGCCAGCCGGTGATCCACACCGAGGATCCGGAGATCGACGCGCTGCTCGCGACCGGAGCCTCGCTGCTGACTCAGCTCGATAGCGAGTGGTACGTGACCTAGATCGAAGCGCAGCCGCCGGGGCTCGGCTTCAGCGTCATCTTG
>JBKJZF010000002.1:0-5959 GCA_046715315.1 Solirubrobacterales bacterium
GCCCAGGAGAAGTCGATCATCGCCTGTCCGATCGCCGCCCGCTTGCGGGCGCCGCCGCGAAGCGACGGGGCCAGGGCGACACCCATCGGTCCGTAACGGGCGTTGAGCAGGATGCCGGCGACGATTGCCGCCGCCGCCCCGCCTCCGGCGGAGAGCACCGCGGTCGCCGCGAACTGGGCCGCACCCGCGAACAGCGCGGCGGACATCACGATCGGCGCGACCTGCCCCATCACCGGCTCGGCGAGCACGCCGAAGGAGATCCCCAACAGCACGGCGGCCACCGCGAAGGGCACGCCGGCGCGGACGCCCTCGCGAAAAGCCGGATCGCGGGTGATGCTCATGCGGCCATTCTGCCCGCGGTCGCCGGGGGGCGCGATCACGATTGCTGCGCGGCGCGATCAGGCCCGCTAATGCGAATGGCCGCCGGGGTCGCCGGCGGCCATTCGAAGGCGCTCGACTGGCCCGGTTGAGCCGAAGCCGGGCCTAGTAGCTGCCCTTGTGGCGGACCTTGTAGCCGGCCGTGGGACCTCCGGACTTGGCCCAGCCCGGGCCGTCGCCAGCGGTGTTCGACGTGTCCCAGCGCAGGCCGGCGATCTTCGCGTACATGTGGCTGCTCTTGGTGTACACGGTGATCCAGCGGCCCTTGCCCTTGCTGCCCCAGTTGAAGTAGCCGCTGGAGGGCATCGGGCTGCTGACGAAGTTGCCGCCGTGCAGCGCGTATGAGACGCCGCCGGAGCAGTCGTAGCAGTTGTCGTTAAAGCTCTGGTGGCCACCGCCGTAGCAGTAGCCCTTGCCCTTGGCGATCTCGTTCGCAGCGCGAATCACCTTCGCGACCCGGGTGGGGGCAGAGCACGGGACCGTGGCCTTGCCGTTCTCGAGCTGGGCGTCCGAGCGGGCGGTGCAGCCGGCGCTGTTGTTGCCGCCGCCGCCACCGCCGGAGCCGCCGGGGCCGGTGCCGCCGGAGCCGGCCGATGCCGGCACCGCGGGAAGCATGAGCAGGGCGCCGGCTACCGCCAGCGCGAGGGGCCGGGCGAGCCGGCGAGAGGGGGCTGGTGAGCGCACGTGTTTCAGTTCTCCTTCGTGTGCCTACGGGGTTAGCTGACGGGCTAGCGCTAAAGGAGTCTGCGCTCTCACCGCAGTGCGGTGGGTTCGCCCCAGTGATTGGCTCCCCCGTTCCGCGGCGCAGAGGCCACGGACTCGGCTTTCCCTATTACAGGATCGCGGCAGCCTACAGGATGGCTTAGCCGTTTGCAAGCAAGTCTTAACGTTTGTGCCTGAGAGACGCCCGGTCGGCGCCTGAGGTCGCTACGGCGCGGGGTGCTGCTCGGCCCACTCGATGATCCGCTTCGAGTCGGCCACGACCTCGCCCGAGTCGGTCACCAGCACGGGCACCCCCCGCTGGCCGGAGAGCTCCTCGACCTCTCGTCTACCCGAGGTGACCCACTGCAGCGGCTTCGGCCCGATACCGAGGCCGTGCACCTTGACGACCTCCGGGTCATACCCGGCCATCCGCAGCGCCTCGTCGGCGTTGTGACAGGGGTGGCCGCCGGGCCGCGGCGTCGGGAAGGTTCCCCAGCAGACGTAGAGCTTCATCGCCGACGAGGGTATCCGTTAGGTTCCGGCCGTGAAGATCGGGGGCAAGACCGTCCTGCTCACCGGAGCGACGGGCGGCCTCGGCCGCGCCATCGCCGCGGCGATGGCGGCGAAGGGCGCGCGTATCGTCGCCTCCGGTCGCCGCGCCGACGATCTCGCCGAGCTCGTCTCCTCGCTGCCCGGCGACGGCCACCGGGTTGCGGTCGCCGACCTCGCGCTCGAGGGGGCGGCCGAGCGGCTCGTGCGCGAGGCCGGCGAGGCCGACGTGCTCGTCGCCAACGCCGCGCTGTCGGGGGGCGGCCGGCTCGAGCGCTTCTCCCAGGCGCAGCTGGGAAGCGCGCTGCGGGTCAACTTCGAGGCTCCGATCCGGATGGCGTGGGCGCTGCTCCCGGAGCTGCGCGAGCGCGGCGAGGGCCACCTCGTCTTCATCTCTTCGCTGCAGGGCAAGGTCGCCCTCGCCCGCAGCTCCGTCTACTCGGCGACGAAGTTCGGCCTGCGCGGGTTCGCCATCTCCCTGCGCGAGGACCTGCATGGGACCGGCGTCGGCTCCTCGGTCGTGCTGCCTGGGTTCATCCGCGAGGCCGGCATGTTCGCCGACTCGGGTCACCGCGCCCCAGCCGGGCTCGGGACGAGCTCGCCCGCGCAGGTGGGCAGGGGCGTGATCCGCGCGATCGAGCGCAACCGCGCGGAGGTGGTGGTCGCGCCGCTGCGCCAGAGCCTCGCCGCTGGGGTCGGGCACCGCCGCCCGCGCCTGGCCTCGCTGCTCACCCGGCGCAGCTCGGGCAAGGTCGCCGACCGCCTCGTCGAGGGGCAGGCCCGGAAGCGCTGAGCGCGCCGTCTCGCAGGCCGCGGCCCGGGGGCAGGCATACTCAGAGGCCCGACCCAGAGGTGATCAAGTGAACGACAGCTTCGGCGCAAAGGCGACCCTCGAGGTCTCAGGGCGCGAGTTCGAGATCCACCGCCTCGACGCTCTGCAGGAGCGGTTCGACGTCGCCCGGCTGCCCTACTCGCTCAAGGTCCTGCTGGAGAACGCGCTCCGGCTCGAGGACGGCGACTCGGTCACCGCCGACGACGTCGAGACGATTGCCTCCTGGGACGCCGATGCCGAACCGGCCGACGAGATCCCGTTCCAGCCCGCCCGCGTCTTGATGCAGGACTTCACCGGCGTTCCCGCGATCGTCGACCTCGCGGCGATGCGCGACGCGATGGACGAGCTCGGCGGCGACCCCGAGCGGATCAACCCGCTGGTGCCCGTCGACCTCGTCATCGACCACTCGGTCCAGGTCGACGCCTTCGGCAGCGCCCGGGCGTTCGAAATCAACGCCGACCGCGACTACGAGCGAAACGAGGAGCGCTACGCCTTCCTGCGCTGGGGCCAGCAGGCCTTCGACAACTTCCGGGTCGTCCCGCCGGCAACGGGGATCTGCCACCAGGTCAACCTCGAGTACCTGAGCCAGGTCGTGTTCGTCCGCGATCGCGACGGCGTCGCGCAGGCCTATCCCGACACGCTCGTCGGCACCGACTCGCACACGCCGATGGTCAACGGCCTTGGCGTGCTCGGCTGGGGCGTGGGCGGGATCGAGGCCGAGGCGGCGATGCTCGGCCAGCCGATCTCGATGCTGCTGCCGCAGGTGGTCGGCTTCCGCCTCGAGGGCGAGCTCCCAGAGGGCGCCACCGCGACCGACCTCGTCCTCACCGTGACCGAGATGCTGCGCGAGCGCGGCGTGGTCTCGAAGTTCGTCGAGTTCTTTGGTCCGGGCCTGCCGACGCTCGGGCTCGCCGACCGGGCGACGATCGGCAACATGTCGGCGGAGTTCGGCTCGACCTGCGCGATCTTCCCGGTCGATGCCGAGACACTTCGCTACCTCGAGTTCACGGGCCGGCCGGCCGAGGCGATCGAGCTGGTTGACGCCTACGCCCGCGAACAGGGGATGTTCCACGACGGGGACTCCGAGGACCCAACCTTCTCGGAGACGCTCGCGCTGGACCTCTCGTCGGTCGAGCCCTCGATCGCGGGCCCCAAGCGACCCCAGGATCGGATCGCGCTGACCGACACCAGGCCCGCCTTCCTCCAGTCGCTGGCGGAGTTCGACGCGGATGCGGCGCAGGCGCTGGGAAACGGGGTCGACGAGGCGAGCAAGCAGTCGTTCCCGGCCTCCGACCCGCCGGGCGAGGAGCATGGCGACGAGCGGGGGCGCCCGCGTGTGTACGAGGGGTCGTCCGCCGGCGAGAGCCCGCCGGCGATCGCCGAGCACAAGGCCAACCCGGTGCCGGTGACGCTCGAGGACGGCACCGAGGTGACGCTCGACCACGGCCGGGTGGTGATCGCGGCGATCACCAGCTGCACCAACACCTCCAACCCCTCGGTGATGCTCGGCGCGGGCCTGGTGGCGCGCAAGGCGATCGAGCGCGGCCTGATCAGCAGGCCCTGGGTGAAGACGTCGCTGGCGCCCGGCTCCACGGTCGTCACCGACTATCTCGAGCAGGCCGGCCTCGACACCTACCTCGACCTGCTCGGCTTCAACCTGGTCGGCTACGGCTGCACGACCTGCATCGGCAACTCCGGGCCGCTGCCGGAGGCGATCTCCAAGGCAGTCAACGAGAACGACCTGGTGGTCTGCTCGGTGCTCTCGGGCAACCGCAACTTCGAGGGCCGGATCCAGCAGGACGTCCGCAACAACTACCTGGCGTCGCCGCCGCTGTGCGTCGCCTACGCGCTCGCCGGGCGCATGGACGTCGACCTGCTGAACGACCCGATCGGCGAGGGGTCCGACGGCGAGGACGTCTACCTGCGCGACATCTGGCCGACCTCCGCCGAGATCAAGCAGACGGTCGCCGAGGCGGTGCGCTCGGAGATGTTCACCCGCAGTTACGCCGATGTCTTCAGCGGCGACGAGCGCTGGCGCGAGCTCGACACGCCCGCCGGCGACCGCTACACCTGGCCCGCCTCGACCTACGTCCGCCGCCCTTCGTTCTTCGAGGGGATGGACCTGGAGCCGGCCCCGGTCGAGCCGATCGAGGGCGCGCGGGTGCTCGCCGTGCTCGGCGACTCGGTCACCACCGACCACATCTCCCCGGCCGGCGCGATCAAGCGCAACAGCCCCGCCGGGGAGTGGCTGATCGCCAACGGCGTCGAGCCAGGCGACTTCAACTCCTACGGCTCGCGCCGCGGCAACCAC
Source organism: Solirubrobacterales bacterium (assembly GCA_046715315.1). Classification (GTDB taxonomy): domain Bacteria; phylum Actinomycetota; class Thermoleophilia; order Solirubrobacterales; family 70-9; genus JBDTSW01. Next base: position 4,773 of record JBKJZF010000002.1, read on the forward strand.
GAGGTGATGATCCGGGGCACCTTCGCCAACATCCGCCTTCGTAACGCCCTGGTCGATCGCGAGGGCGGCCACACCCGGCACTTCCCCGACGGCGCCCAGACGACGATCTACGAGGCGGCGATGGCCTACGCCGACGACGGCGTGCCGCTGGTGGTGATCGCCGGCAAGGAGTACGGCGCCGGGTCGTCCCGCGACTGGGCCGCCAAGGGCACGGCGCTTCTGGGCGTGCGGGCTGTGATCGCCGAGACCTTCGAGCGCATCCACCGCTCCAACCTGATCGGGATGGGAGTGCTGCCGCTACAGCTCCCGGATGGCGAGACGCGCGAGTCGCTCGGGCTCACCGGGGAGGAGGAGGTCACCGTCGGTGACCTCGAGGGCGGCGAGGCCAAGTCGGTCGCTGTCACCGCGCAGCGCGAGGGGCATGGCCCGGTCGGCTTCGAGGCGCGGGTCCGGCTCGACACCCCGAACGAAGTCCGCTACTACCAGCACGGCGGCATCCTTCATCGCGTCCTCAGGGATCTGCGCCTTTAGGGACATTGCCCATTGACACGGCGGGTCGCCGTGGGTAAGAATGGGGGCATACCCGCGCAGGGAGCGGGGGCATGACTTTTCGAGGCTCGTCCCCGGCCAGTCCCGCCTCCGGGGACGATCGCGTCGGCATCCCTCCCTGGCTACCGACGCGCAGGCGTGGCGCGGGCCGTGTGGACCCCCTGCCTCCCACGGCCCCGCCTCGCCACTTCATTCGCCCGCCAGATGGCTAGGGATCTTTGAGCTTCGTCGTTCCAGCCACCAGATCGCGATCACGCTGCCCAGCGGCCCCACCGGGGTCAAGGTCGCGGCGAGCAGCGTGTACGGGGCCTGATGGCGCAGCACGGCGATCCAGATCAGGATCGCCAGGGCGACGAAGCCCAGTCCGTGCGCCCATCCGAGGACCATCGTCTGGCTCTCGAAGCCCGGCACGAGCCAGAACAGCACCAGCGCGGCGAACAGGCCCAGCTCCAGCCAGGACGCCCGCTTCACCCACGGGTACAGCGCCCCGGGCACCACCTCACGAAGCACCACCTCGCCGCCATCAGCCATCCCGCCGAGGCTACAAGGGGGCACCAATCGCCGAGACGGGCCTATACTGCGATATTCTGATTCAAAGGCCCTGTGAAATAAAAAAAACTCCGAGCCCACGAAACACA
>JBKJZF010000003.1:0-4782 GCA_046715315.1 Solirubrobacterales bacterium
AGCTGGCAGCCGCGGCGCGTGCGGGCGGGGTGGCCTCGGTCGAGGAGGTCGCCGACCGCGGGGTTGCCGTGTCCCGTGCCCGCCAGCTCGCACGCGGGTGCGGCGGGGTGGCGCTGCTGGCCGGTTCGCATTACCTTCTTGGCTATGGATCGTGAGGCACGCTCCGAGCTCCTGCAGATGATGGGCCTGGTCGCGGCCGTGGTCGCGATCGTGATCCTCGTCTTCTTCGGTCTCGGCTACCTCTTCGGGAGGGCCTTCCTGTAGAGCTCGCCCGCGCTGGGCGCCGCCCTGCGCGCCCGCCCGATGCGAGTAACTAGACTTCCGCGCTTCTATGCCTGCGCTCGCCCTCTTCGGGATCACCAACGACGGGCTCAACCTAGCCGTCAACGTCCTCGTCCTCTGCCTGGTGTTCATCTACCTGGCCCTGATCGCGTGGACGTACCTCGACGCCCGCCGGCGCATCGACGACAGCGTCCTCGTCGGCTGCTCGGTGGTGCTCTCGGTGCTGCCGATCGCCGGCCCGATCATCTACTCGATCCTGCGCCCACCGGAGTTCCTCGCGGACCAGCGCGAGCGCGAGCTCGAGATCAGGGCGTCGGAGCTGCGCGTGCGCCAGCTCGAGGAGCAGTCGTGCCCGAACTGCGCCTTTCCGATCGAGCGCAGCTACCTGCGCTGCCCGAGCTGTCGCGCCCGAGTCAAGGACCCCTGCGAGTCGTGCGGCAAGCCGATCGACCCCCGCTGGGCGCTCTGCCCCTATTGCGAGGCGCCGAACCGCCAGTCCGCCCAGCCCCCGGCCCGCCGGGCGCCCAAGGACGCCCGGGCGCAGGCCCCGCGCCAGGCGGCGCCGAGCGCCCCGACGCGCAGGCGCAAGCCCACCGAGGGCGAGCGCAAGCCCGCCGACGGCGCCCGCAAGGCGCCGGCGTCCCCGCGCGCGAAGAAGCCCCCCACGAGGCAGTCGGGGTCTCGCCCCGCCCGCACGGGCCAGCAGCGCGCCGCGAACACCAAGGAGCAGCCTGCCCCCCGCGAGGATGTGCCGCCGCCCAGTCCGACGGGCGACGGAGGCAGCGAGGAGCGCTCGCGGCCTGCGAAGACATGAGCGAGCGCTCTCGCACCCTGATCCTGGTCAAGCCGGACGCCTTCGAGCGGGGGCTGACAGGCGAGGTGCTGGCGCGCTTCGAGCGCAAGGGCCTGAGCATCGTCGCGCTGCGGCTGCTGACCGCGGACCCCGAGATCGCCAACCGCCACTACGCCGAGCACGTCGACAGGCCGTTCTTCGGCGAGCTGGTCGAGTTCATCACCGGCGGGCCGCTGGTCGCCGGGGTGCTCGAGGGCTTCGAGGCGGTCGCCGCGGTGAGGCAGCTGATCGGCGCCACCAACCCGGTCGAGGCCGCGACCGGCTCGATCCGAGGCGACTACGGGCTCGAGGTCACGTTCAATCTCGTCCACGGCTCGGACTCCGGTGAGTCGGCCGCGCGCGAGATCGAGATCTGGTTCCCCGACCTCTGATTCTCGCTTCCGCATCTCCCCGCCGGCGCGAGATGCTCTCGGCGATCGGGGTCGAGTTCGTCGCCGTCGCCACCGAAGTCGACGAGCTGGTCGACGGCCTGGAGCCGGAGGAGCTGGTCGTCGAGAACGCTCGCCGCAAGGCTCGCGCGGGCCTTGAGATCGCCGCCGCGGGGGCGGGGGAGGTGGCGTTGGGGGTCGACACCGAGGTGGTGGTTGACGGGAATGTGCTGGGTAAGGCGGCGAACGTCGACGATGCCCGAGAGCGCCTGCTGGCTCTGTCGGGCCGTACCCACGAGGTGCTGAGCGGGGTCGTTCTGGCGGGCGCCTCGGGCGCTGGGGAGCGGGCGGGGGCCGCTCGCTCGCGGGTCACCTTCCGCGAGCTCGACCAGGGCTTGCTGGAGCGCTATCTGGCCTCCGGCGAATGGCGTGACCGGGCCGGGGCCTACGCGATCCAGGGCCTCGGATCGCTGCTGATAGAGCGGGTCGAGGGTGATTTCGCCAACGTCGTGGGCCTTCCCTTGCAACTGCTGCTGGAGCTGGCCCCCGAGTTGTTCCCCGGTATTTCCAGCGACTCCGCCTAGAACCCGAAAATACCTAAGGCTGGGGTTTATCCTTAGGGTGCTTCCAAGCCCTCAAGTTTGCCTTTGGGCTTCTGCGGGCTTCGCTACACTCGCCCGGCGGTTCGGTCGCCGCGTTGCCTCTCGATCCGCCCTGCCAGACCCGCAGATCGCTCGCGGCGCCGCTTACCGAACCTACTTATGGGCTTCTTCAGAAACCTGACTGGATTCGGTGGCCGCGACATGGCGGTTGACCTCGGTACCGCCAACACGCTCGTTTACGTGCGCGGTCGTGGGATCGTCCTCTCCGAGCCCTCGGTCGTGGCCGTCGACTCGCGCACCGGCGAGGTGCACGCGGTCGGGGTCGAGGCCAAGCGGATGCTCGGCCGTACGCCGGGCTCGATCCAGGCGATCCGCCCGCTCAAGGACGGCGTCATCGCGGACTTCGAGATCACCGAGGAGATGCTGCGCCACTTCATCCAGCGCGTGCACCAGAACCGCTTCGCCCATCCGCGGGTGGTGGTCTGCGTCCCCTCCGGCGTCACCGGCGTCGAGAAGCGCGCGGTCGAGGAGGCCTGCCTCTCCGCCGGCGCTCGCCAGGCGTACCTGATCGAGGAGCCGATGGCGGCGGCGATCGGCGCCGGCCTGCCCGTCGCCGAGCCCACCGGGAGCATGGTCCTCGACATCGGCGGCGGCACCAGCGAGGTGGCGGTGATCTCGCTCGGCGGAATCGTCGTCTCGGAGTCGATCCGCGTCGGCGGCGACGAGATGGACGAGGCGATCGTCAACCACTGCAAGCACGAGCACAAGCTGCTGATCGGCCAGCAGACCGCGGAGGAGGTCAAGCTCGAGATCGGCTCGGGAGCGCCCCCGGCGGAGGAGCTCACCGCCGAGATCCGCGGCCGCGACATGGTCGCCGGCCTGCCGAAGACGATCATGCTCACCTCGGCCGAGGTCCGCGCCGCCGTGGAGGAGCCCGTCAACCAGATCGTCGGGGCGGTCAAGAACACCCTCGACCGCACCCCGCCGGAGCTCGCCGGAGACATCATGGACCGGGGGATCACCCTCGCCGGCGGCGGGGCGCTGCTGCAGGGCATGGAAGAGCGCATGCGCACCGAGTGCCAGATGCCGGCGCAGCTGACCGAGTCGCCGCTGACCTGCGTCGCGGTCGGCTCCGGGCGCTCGCTCGAGGAGTTCGAGGTGATCCACCGGATGAATCGCAACTCGAACCGGCGGCGGCGCCTCGGCGGCGGCGCCATGGCCTGAGCGGGGCCCCCGCCGTGTATCGCAAGCAGGTGAGAAGGCGCCGGGCGGTCCTGGCGGGGCTGATCGTGGTCTGCCTGGTGCTGCTCTCGATCAGCTTCAGCGAGGCCCAGAGCGGCCCGCTGCACTCGATCCAGCGCGGGGTCTCCGCGGTTCTGAGCCCGGTCGAGGAGGGGGCGAGCCGGGCGCTGAAGCCCGCGCGCGATCTCGTCAACTGGTTCGGCGAGACATTCGACGCCCGCGGCGAGAACGACGCCCTGCGCGAGGAGGTGCAGGACCTGCGCGCCGAGGTCGCCGACGCTCAGTCCGCGGTCGGCGAGAACCAGCAGTTCCGCAAGATGCTCGACCTCGACGAGGCCGACGCCGCCCTCGGTTCCTACAAGCGGGTAACGGGTCGCGTCATCGGCCGCTCACCGACCGTCTGGTACTCGACCGTGATGATCGACGTCGGCACCAGCTCGGGCGTCAAGGTCAACGACGCCGTCATCACCGGCGACGGGCTGGTCGGGCGGATCGGCGAGGCGACCCGCGGCAGCGCCCAGGTGGCGCTGATCACAGACCACCGCAGCGCCGTCTCGGCCTCGGTCCTGCCCGAGGGCCCGGACGGGGTCGTCGAGCCCGAGGTCGGCGATCCCGACGACCTGCTGCTCGACTTCATCGACGACAACGAGGACGTCAAGGAGGGCCAGATCCTGGTCACCGCCGGGTGGTCCGACGGCCGCATCTCCTCAGCCTATCCCTACGGCATCGAGATCGGCCGGGTGACCGAGGCCACCGTCGCCGAGCAGGAGACCTTCCAGCAGGTCCACGTGCAGCCGTTCGCCGACATCCGCGGCCTCGACTACGTCCAGGTCCTGACCGGCGGGCCCGCCCGCCCCGGGGTGCCCGGATGATCGTCACCTGGCGGATCACGCTGCGGATCGCGGTGATCGTCCTGCTCGCGGCGATCCTGCAGGTCTCGTTCTTCAGCTACCTGTCGATCTTCGGCTCCGTGCCCGACCTGGTCGGCGTCGTCGTGGTCTCGCTCGGGCTGCTCGGCGGCGGCGTGATCGGCGCGGTCTGCGGGTTCGTGCTCGGCCTGGTGATGGACTCCCTGCTGCTGCAGACGCTGGGGGTCTCGTCGATCGTGCTGCTGACCATGGGCTACCTCGCGGGGCGATACCGGGAGAGATTCGAGATCTCGAGCTCGCTCGTGCCGCCGCTGCTGGCAGCCGGGCTGACCGTGCTCGGCGCCTCGATCTTCGCCGCGATCCAGCTGATGCTCGGGGTCGAGACCCCGGTCAGCCTGCTGGTGGTGCGCGAGGTCCTGGTCAAGGGACTGCTCGCCTTCCTGCTGACGGTGCCGCTGTATCCGCTGATGCGCCGAGCCCTGCGCCCGGCGCTGGTCGACGACGCCTCCGGGCGGCGCGCGATGTCCCCGCTGCGCTCGCGGCTTCGCCGCCGCCGCGGCACCGGC
>JBKJZF010000004.1:0-3427 GCA_046715315.1 Solirubrobacterales bacterium
CTCCAGGCCTCGCTTTGCGAGGTCTTCGAGCGCTTCGGCTACGGCGAGGTGGCCACGCCGCCGATCGAGTACCACGACGTCCTCGCCCAAGGGGACGAGCGCGGCGCCCCCGCGGCGTACCGGTTCTTCGACGAGAACGGCGAGCTGCTGGCGCTGCGCTCCGACATGACGGTGCCGATCGCCCGCCTTGCGGCGAGCCGCTTCGCCGAGGCCGAGACGCCGCTGCGCCTCTGCTACCTGGCCAGCCTCTACCGCGCGGTGCGCCCGCAGCGCGGCCAGATGCGCGAGTTCATGCAGGCCGGAGTCGAGCTGATCGGCTCCGGCGCGACCGACGGCACCCCCGAGGTGATCGAGGTCCTCAGCGCGGCCCTCGACGCGGCGGGGCTGACCCGCGCGGTGATCGGCCTCGGCGACGCCGACCTCTATCCCCAGCTCCTCGACGAGCTGGGGGTCGCGGGAGAGGCGCGCCACGCGGTCACCGACCGGCTCGCGTCGCACGACCTGGTTGGCCTCGAGGCGGAGGTCGAGGCGCTCGAGATCGGCGCCTCGGAGCGCCAGACGCTGCTGCGCCTGGCGAACCTGCGGGGCGGGGCGGAGGTACTCGACCAGGCCCGCGAGCTGGGCGGGGACGCCGTCGAGCGCGCCACCGGCCGGCTGACCACGCTGTTCGAGGCGCTGCGCGGGCGCGGGGTGGCCGACCGGGTCAACCTCGACCTCGGGCTGTTGCGCGACCTCGGCTACTACACCGGCGCGATCGTCGAGGTCTACGATCCGGCGGTCGGCCACGTGCTCGGTGGCGGTGGCCGCTACGACGAGCTGATGGGGCGTTTCGGCAGGCCGCTTCCCGCCGCCGGCTTCGCCCTTTACACCGAGCGCTTGCACATCGCTCAGGCCGAGGAGGAGCGACTCGCCGAGGAGGGGCCGCGGTGATCGGCTCCGGAGTCAGCGGCGGCCTCACGCCCCGTTCCCAGGGCAGGCTCAAGCTCGCGGTATCCCGCGGGTCGCTCTATCCCGGGACCCTCGACCTGCTCGACCGCCTCGGCGTCGACACCTCCGAGGCGCGCGGCGACTCGCGCTCGCTCGTCTTCAGCACCCCCGAGCTCGACCTGGTGACGATGCGACCCTCGGACGTCCCCACCTACGTCGAGGCGGGTGCCGCCGACCTCGGGATCACCGGCAAGGACGTTCTCTCTGAGCAGCAGGACCGCGTCGTCTACGAGTTGCTCGACCTGCGCTTCGGCGCCTGCCGGATGGTGCTCGCGGGCCGGCGGCAGGACCGGCGCCTGGACGAGGGCGAGCGCCGCCTGGGGGGGATGCGGATCGCGACCAAGTACCCGCGCACGGCGGAGCGCTACTTCGAGGACACCGGCCGCCAGGCCGAGATCATCGAAGTCAAGGGCTCGGTCGAGCTTGCCCCGCTGGTCGGGCTGGCGGACGGGATCGTCGATCTCGTCGACACCGGCCGCACGCTGGAGGAGAACGATCTCGAGATCCGCGAGGAGATCGCCACCTGCACGGCACGGCTGGTCGCCAACCGGGTCGCACACAAGCTGCGCGCGTCCGAAATCGACGGCCTCGCCGAGCGCATGCGTGAGGCGGCGCGCCCGTGAGGGTCGAGCGCACGAGCTGGGACGGCGCCGACCCGTCGGCGAAGGCGCACGAGCTGCGCCGGCTCAGCCCTGTGGACGCCGGCCTGGAAGCCGACGCCGCGGGGATCGTCGCCGACGTTCGCGATCGCGGGGATGACGCGCTGCGCGAGCTCACCGCCCGGTTCGACGCGACCGAGGTCCAGGCGGCCGAGCTGCGGCTTCGAGTCGATCCGGAGCTGATCGAGCGCGCTCGCGACGAGGCCGACGCCTCGCTGCTCGGCGCCCTCGAGGTCGCCGCCCGCAACATCCGCAGCGTCGCCCGCGCCGAGCTCGAGGCGGCCCCGGCCGCGCACGTCGCACTTCCCCAGGGCCAGACGGTGAACCTGGTGGACCGCCCGGTGCGCAGCGCCGGGGTCTATGTGCCCGGGGGCCTTGCCGCCTACCCGTCCTCGGTGCTGATGTCTTGCGTCCCGGCCCGGGTGGCGGGCGTGGATCGGGTCGCGGTAGCGACCCCGCCCGGCGCTGACGGCGCCGGGCACCCGGCGACGCTCGCGGCCTGCGCCGTGGCCGGGGTGAACGAGGTCTACGCCGTCGGCGGTGCCCAGGCGATCGCCGCGCTCGCCTTCGGGACGGAGACGGTCGCGCCCGTCGACGTGATCGCCGGGCCGGGCAACCGGTTCGTCAACGAGGCCAAGCGCCTCGTCTATGGCCAGGTCGGGATCGACGGGATCGCCGGGCCGAGCGAGCTGGTCGTCGTCTTCGACGCGACCGCCGACGCCGGCTGCGTCGCTCTCGACCTGCTGGCCCAGGCCGAGCACGGCAGCGACGGCCTGCTGGTGGCGGTGGCCGCCCACGCGGGCGCGCTTGACGTGCTCGCGCAGCAGCTGTCGCGGCTCGCCCCTGAGCGGCCGACGGTCCGCGACGCCGCGATCGCGCTGGTCGACGCGCCCGACCTCTCGGCGGCGATCGAGCTTGCCGACGCGCTCGCGCCCGAGCACCTCGAGCTGGCGCTGGAAATCGCTGACGAGCGCCTTGCCTCCGACCGTGTCGCCGCCGCCGTCTTCTTCGGCCCGGGCGGGGCGGTCGCCTTCGGCGACTACGCCGCGGGCTCCAATCACGTGCTTCCGACCGGGGGCGCCGCTCGCTTCGGCGGCCCCCTGGGGGTGGGCACGTTCAGGCGGCGGACCTCGGTCGTCGAGCTTCCGGCCGAGGCGGCGGCCGGGCTGGCGCCGCGGGTCGCGGCCCTGGCGCGGGCCGAGGGATTCGACGTTCACGCCGAGTCGGCGGAGGCGCGTGCGCCCCGATGATTGAGGAGACTTCACACCCGCAGCGAATTGCACGCCCATGAGTCGCACCGCAGACATTCATCGCAAGACGGGCGAGACCGACGTCAAGCTCGCTCTGGACCTCGACGGCGGCGTGGTCGCCGTTTCGACCGGCGTCGGGTTTCTCGACCACATGCTCGAGCTGCTGGGCCGCCATGGCCGCCTCGGCCTTCGCGTCGAGGCCAGCGGCGACCTCGACACCGGCGCCCACCACACGGTCGAGGATGTCGGTATCGCCCTCGGTCAGGCGCTTGACGCCGCGCTCGGCGATCGCTCTCAGATCCGCCGCTACGGGCACGCGGCCATCCCCATGGACGAGGCGCTGGGCGAGTGCGCGATCGACATCTCGGGACGACCGTTCTGCCGGTTCGACTCGCAGGTGGCCGACGTGACGATCGCCGGGTTCGACGCCGAGCTCGCGGAGGAGTTCTTCCGCGCCGTGGCCAACACCTCGAAGATGACGCTGCACGTCACGGTGCTGCGCGGGACCAACGCGCATCACATGATCGAAGC
>JBKJZF010000005.1:0-15517 GCA_046715315.1 Solirubrobacterales bacterium
CAAGTCGATCTCCAAGGACGGCGGCCGGGCGACCTACCGCGGCCTGCTCGAGGTCGCAGAAGGTGCCACCGAGTCGAAGTCCAAGGTCGTCTGCGACGCGCTGCTGCTCGACCCCGAATCGCGCTCGGACACCTACCCGACGATCCGCATCGACGAGAGCGACGCCAACGTCGGCCACGAGGCCTCGGTCTCCAAGGTCGGCGAGGACCAGCTCTTCTACCTGCAGTCGCACGGCCTCGACGAGGAAGAGGCCTCGAAGATGATCGTCAACGGCTTCATCGAGCCGATCGCCAAGGAGCTCCCGATGGAGTACTCGGTCGAGATGAACCGGCTGATCGAGCTGCAGATGGAGGGCTCGATTGGCTAGGGCCCCCGCGGTCGAGCTGGCGGAGCCGGAGTGGCTCCTGGAGAGGCGCCGAGAGGGCGCCTCTTTGGCGGATGGGCTTGCCCTCCCGGACCAGAAGGCGAAGGGCTGGGAGTTCACCGATCTCTCCGGCCTCGACCTGGATGCCTACCCCGACGCCGAAGCCGCCGTCGACGGCCTCGAGCGCTCGAGCACCGACGGAGCGCCCCTGGTGCTGCCGCTGGCCGAGGCTGCGGCCAGCCATCCCGACCTCGTCCGCGGCCGGCTCGGAAGCCTGGTCAGCCCCAGCGATCCGTTCGTCGCCCGCAACGAGTCACGCTGGCGGGACGGGGTCTTCGTCTACGTGCCCGGCGGCACCCGGCTGACCGCGCCGCTGGAGCTGACGATCGAGGGAGCCGACGGCGAGACGATCCACTGGCGCGCCCTGATCGTGCTCGGCGAGGGGGCCGAGGCCGAGGTCTGGGAGCGCTACACCTCCGCCGGCGAGGGCCTCTTCAACGGGGTTGTCGAGCTGATCGTCGGCGACGCCGCGACGCTGCGCTACGCCTGCGAGCAGGAGCTGTCGGATCGCAGCTGGGTCTTCGCCACCCAGCGCGCCGACGTCGGGCGCGACGCAACCCTGGAGTGGACCGCGCTCGGGTTCGGCTCTGCGCGCGGCAAGGTTCGGATGGAGACCAAGCTCGCCGGGCGAGGCTCCTCGGCCAAGGTGACCGGCGCCTACGCGGGCGCCGGAGACCAGCACCTCGACTACGACACCACCCAGGAGCACGCCGCCGACCACACCACCTCCGACCTGGCCTTCCGCGGCGTCCTCGCCGATCGGGCCACGTCGGTGTGGCGCGGGATGATCCGCGTCGACAAGGCCGCACAGCAGACCGACGCCTTCCAGGAGAACCGCAACCTGCTGCTCTCCCATCAGGCCCACGCCGACGCCATCCCGGGGCTGGAGATCGAGGCCGACGACGTTCGTTGCACCCACGCGGCGGCGGTCGCGCAGCTCGATCCCGATCAGCTCTTCTACCTGCGCTCCCGCGGCATGGGCGAGGGTGACGCGAAGCGCCTGGTGATCGAGGGCTTCGTCGGCGAGCTGCTGGAGCGCTCGCCCGAGGGCCCGGCCCGGGAGCGCCTCGCCGAGGCGCTCGATCGGCGCCTCTCGGCGCTGCTCGCCGCCTGACGCCGCCGCGAAGCCGGGTTCCGCTGCCATATGGGCAGCGAAACTCAGGCTCGTCGCTTGCCCAGCGGCTCAGGGCTCGGTGCCGTTGAGGAACTCCTCGGCGTTGGTGTAGCCGTCATCGGCGCCGTCGCCGGGATCGACCGGATTCAGTCCCTCGGCCGTCTCGAAGGCATCGGACATGCCGTCGGCGTCCGCGTCGGCGGGCGGCGTCGCGGGACCGTGAGAGCGCAGCTTTCGCAGCGGCAGCTCGTAGTAGGAGACGGCGTCCCACTCGGGGCCCATGCCGTCGACGCGGCCGGGCGCGACCTTGTCGTCGAGCCAGATCCGGGCCCCGCCGGCCGGCCCTCCCCAGACCGCGATCGCCTTGCGCGCGTACGAGCTCGAAGCGCCGCGCAGGTAGGTGTTGCCGGCGATGTTGGCGTGCAGGTCAAGGGGGTATGGCTCGGTCCCCGTGTACCCCCAGTCGTAGATCACGTTGTTGAGGACCTCCGCGCGGACGTGTGGCTGGAGCACCGGGTTGCGGCCGTTGTTGTGGGCGAAGAGGTTGTGGTGGAGCGTGATTCGCTTGGTCCCGTGGCCGACGACCCACGTGGGCAAGCGGCAGCGGGCTCACTGGTTCGCGATCGAGAGCAGGAACAGACCGAGGGTAGTGAAGCCGACCATTGTCGCCAGCATCCAGTACTGGGAGCGGGCTGCCGATCTCACGTCGGGGTAGACGGCGAGGGCTCGGTCGTGCGCCATCACCAAGGCGACCACGTGCCCGATCACCAGAGCAGCGACCTGAACGTACCAGACCAGGGTCGCGCCGACGAGCGTGTAGTCGATGCCCGCCGCGGCGGTGCCGAAGTAGTCGGAGCCGTTGCCGAGGGGATCGGAAAGCAGGTAGGTGAACTGCGCCTGCTCCTGGAAGACGAAGAGGCTGAAGTAGTGCGCGACCAGGTAGGCGAGCGCGATCGGGATGAAGCTGTGCCCGAAGAGGCGCCCGAGCTCCCCTGCGCTGAGCGAGCCCGAGCTCGTGCGGACCGTCCGCATTCCCGCGATGCCCGTCCAGAAGATGGCGCTGACGGCGGCGATCGTGAGCACGAAGAAGAGCGAGTTCGCCAGCCGCAGCGACCAGATCGGCCCGACTCCCGCATCGGAGATGAAGTCGAAGACGTCGAGGATCGACTCCTGCCAGAGCCCCTCGCCAGCGCCGTCGAAGGCGGTGGTGCCGATCGAGACCAGCACCAGGGCGACCGAGCCGGGGGCCGCGGCCCACCCCACCGCACCGGACAGCCAGCGGCGTCGCCCGAGGCGGCCGTCGCGCACCTCCAGCGGCGCGAGCCGCGAGAACATATTGAAGTAGACCGAGAAGCCCTCGCCGCGATCGAGCCATTCGTCGATCCCGAACAGGGCCATGCCGACGAAGGTGAGGCCGGCGTAGGCGAGAACGGCGATCGCCACGGTGTGCGGGGTCAGCCCGACCGCCTGGAACCCGCTCTGCGCGAACACCAGCTCGAGCCAGGTGAAGCCGATGATCCCGAGCACGGCGGGCCAGCGGCCCCAGCGCTCCGGATACCGCAGCGGCGGCGGCGGCGACTGCCCGGCGATCAGCCGGAATCCGCCCGCGGCGACACGGGCGATCGCGCGCCAGGGGTTGAGCGCGCGGAAGACGTCGCCGGCGAAGACGCTGACCACCGGCATCCCCACCCAGACGGTGACGAAGACGAAGGTCAGCGAGAAGTTGCGGTCGGGAGCCTCGGTGCCGAAGAGCCCGGACCAGATGGTGACGCCGAGCAGGAACGCCCCCAGCGCACCGGCCAACCCCGCGGTGACGGGGTTGACCAGCGCGCGGGAGACCCGCTCCGAGACCGGCCGCCACCCCTCGTCCTGGAACCGGGCCTGCTTCCAGGCGAGGGTGAGCGCCACGAAGGAGACCAGCAGCACCAGCGACGCCCCCCAGCCGAAGAGCCACTCGGGAATCGGCAGGTCGGTCTTTCCCTCCACGGCGTGCGCTATCGGTAGCGGGAACGACATCGCTAGGGCTCTACCGAGATCTCTGCGAGCGGTGTCGCCGTCTCCTCGAGCTCGAGTTCGAACACGCCCTCGATGTCAGCGGGCACGTCGAAGCTGACCTGACCGCCCGCCTCGACCTCCTGCTCGACGTCGTAGCCATGGAAGTGCACCCCGGCGGCGGTGTCCGACTTGACGTTGAAGCGGATGTCATCGCCGGCCGTGAAGGTCAGATCCTGAACGCCGCCGACCGGCTGACCGTTTTCGATCTCGATCGTCGGCGCCTCCGACGTCGTCGTCGAGTCGTCGTCCCCCGACAAGACTACGAACAGCACCACGGCGGCGACAACCGCCGCCATTGCCACAAGGGCCCTCGCTCTTGATGGTCCCATCACTGATCAACTCCTCTCGAAGCGGGTGCCGGCGGCGCCCGTACGATGAGGCCGCCGCGCGGTCGCGGCGGCCGAGACTTCTAGGAAGCCGGGATCGCCGGGGGCGGCCGCCTGGCAAAGCCGAAGGCGAGCCCCTGCGCGACCCGCGGCACCAACCGCAGAGGAAGGCGTGGGCGGGCAAGCTCGGGCGAGTCCGAGTCCTGTCTGCGCAGTGCCGGGCCGGCGAGGACGACCGCGATCACGGCCTCGGCGCGATCGAGCGCTCGCTCGGCCAGCGCGGCGACCAGCCCGAGGGCGAACGAGAGCAGCAGGGCGACCCAGGCGCCGCCTCCGACGAGCGCGGCTGCGCCGGCCGGGTGGCCCGCCGCCAGCGCGCCCTCCGCCAGCTCCTGCGCCGAGAAGACGCAGATCATCGTCAGGGCATAGCGCAGCGCGGTCGAGATCGTCGAACGCGAGGCCCCGGGCATGGCTCGGCGGTCGCTGGCCGCGACCACCAGGCGTGCGGCGATCGCCGCGATCGCCAGCGCCAGCAGCACCGGGATGACCTCTGCCAGGTAGGCGTGGCCCTCTCGGTGGAACACGGCGGCGTCCTCGGAGCCGAAGGCGATCAGGTAGCGAAGCTGGTGCACGGCCAGCCCCCCCAGCGCCAGCAGGGCGGCGGGGCGGGCGAGGCGAAGCAAGGGGGCTCGCGAGCTCACGGCTTCTGGCCCTGCTCCGGCGCGGGCGTGGCGCCCTGGTCGATCGAGGGGGCGTCGACGGTGTCCGCGCTGAAGACGAAGACGAACACGGCGACGATCGTGATCCCGATCACGAGCCCGAGGAATATGCCGAGCGCGCGGTCGCGCCACGAAGTCATCCCGCCAAGCTTAGGGAGGCGGCTTGGCGAAAGCTAAAGCGAACCGAGAGCGAGCGGCCCCCGGCCGCAGCGCGCGCCTAGACGCCGTCAAGCAGGCGCCAGTTGGCCCTGAAGGCCGACTCCGCCGCGGCGACCACTCGGTCGTCGTCATCCGGGCTCGCGAGCTCGCTGATCAGCTCGCGCGCCTCGGCGGCGTGCTCGGCGTCGAGGCTCTCGTGGATGCGGAAGTAGGCGGTGCCCGCCGCGTCCTCGAAGTCGTAGCGCTTGAGCAGGCCCTCCCGCTTGGTCCGCGAGATCTCCGGTTGGCCGCTCTCGATCGCGTACAGGCGGGCGAGCGTCGACAGCAGGTCGTCGCGGGCGGTCCAGGCGCTCACGCACTCGGCCGTCTCGGGCGTCGGCAGGTCGGATGCGACCCCACCGGCGGCGTCGACGAAGCCGTCCCACAGGCGCACGTGGTCGATCTCCTCGGCGGCGTGGCGGCGCAGCTCCTCGTGCTCGGGGGCGGCGTCGGCGGCGAACTCGCTCATCGTCGCGATCGCCTCGACCGCGTGCCGGTACTGGCCGGAGTAGCGGGCCAGCTCCTCGGCGCTCAACTCTCCTGCGGACCAGCGCTGGTAGAAGGGATGACGCAGGACGTCCCACCCCTTGCGGCTCTGCTCGATTCGCTCCCAGACGCTAGTGCTCAACTTCTCCTCCTAATCCGACGGCGGTCCGCGCAGGATACCCGGGCCGGGCCCCGTCGCGCGTTCGCTTTGGAAGGATTGCTGCGGATGCGGCCGCCGCGAGCCAACATCGCCGCACCGGAGCTGCCGCCCCGCCTGCGCTGGCTCAACTCGGAGCCTGGGTCGATGGCCGAGCTGACCGCGTCGGGGCCGGTGCTGGTGCACTTCTTCGACTTCGCCCAGCTCAACAGCGTGCGGTCGCTGCCGTACGTCCGCAAGTGGCGCCGGCGCTATGCGGACGCGGGGCTTTCGGTGCTCGGCATCCACTCCCCGCGCTTTGCCTTCACGGCGACCAGGGGGGCGCTGGAGCCGGGCCTGGAGCGGCTCGAGATCGCCTACCCGGTCGCGCAGGACTCCTCGTATGAGATCTGGAACGACTACGGCTGCCGGGGCTGGCCATCGCTGTTTCTCTGGAGCGCCGAGGGCGCGCTGCGCTACTTCCACTTCGGCGAAGGCGAGTACCTGGCGACCGAGGAGGCGATCCAGGAGGAGCTGCGAGCGCTCGACGCGCTCGTAAAGCTCCCCGAGCCGATCGAGCCACTTCGCCCCACCGACGCGCCCGGGGCGCTGGTCGCGCCGCCCACCGAGGAGCTGTTCCCCGGCGGATCGCCGGCCGAGCCGTGGCGCGCCGAAGCGGCCTCGACGGCCCTCGCGGTCGACTACGAGGCGGGCGGCGCATACGTTGCCGTCGACGGCTCGGGTGAGCTGCGCTACACGCTGGACGGAGTCGAGCGCTCGCTCGCGGTGGATGGGCCCGGTCTCTACGAGCTCGCCTCCCACCCCCGCCACGAGTCCCACCGGCTCGAGCTTCGCCCCGGCGAGGGACTGGCGGTCTATGGGATCAGCTTCGCCGCCGGCGTTCCCTGAAGCGGCCCGGGGCCGTTGAACCCGCTCAGCGGGCCGCGAGCTGGGTGCGGATCGTCTTCGGCAGCATGAAGCGCACGTCCTCGTCGACGGTGCGCAGCTCCGAGACCTCCTCGGCCCCACGCTCGCGGAAGAAGTCGACGAGCTCGGTGACGAGCTCCTCGGGGGCGCTGGCGCCGGAGGTGATGCCGACGGTCTCGACGCCCTCGAGCCATTCTGCGAGCACCTGCGAGGCGTTGTCGATCAGATGCGAGGCCGTCCCCAGCTCGCGGGTGACGTCGACCAGGCGCTGCGAGTTGGAGGAGTTGGTCGAGCCGATCACCAGCACCAGGTCGCATTCGCCGGCGAGCTGCTTGACGGCGATCTGGCGGTTGGTGGTGGCGTAGCAGATGTCGTCGGACTTCGGGCTGACCACGTTGGGGAAGCGCTCCCGCAGGCGGGTGATGATCTGTGACGTTTCGTCGACCGAGAGGGTCGTCTGGGTGATGAAGGCGAGCCTGTCCGGGTCGGGCACGTCCTCGGGGATGCGGAGGTGGTCGACGTCGTCGGCGGTCTGCACCAGGACGATGTGCTCGGGCGCCTCGCCGGTGGTCCCCTCGACCTCCTCGTGGCCCTCGTGGCCGATCAGCACCATCGTGTAGCCGCGCTCGGCGAAGCGGCGCGCCTCGACGTGGACCTTCGTCACCAAGGGGCAGGTGGCGTCGATCGTCCGCAGGTTGCGCTGCGCGGCGTTGGCGTGAACGCTCGGCGCAACGCCGTGTGCCGAGAACACGACCAGGGCGCCCTCCGGCACCTCGGTCTCCTCCTCGACGAAGATCGCGCCGCGCTCGCGCAGCTGCTCGACGACGTGCTTGTTGTGGACGATCTCCTTGCGCACGTAGACCGGCGGCCCGTGCAGGTCGAGCGCGTGCTCGACCGTCTGCACGGCGCGGTCGACCCCTGCGCAATAGCCGCGCGGAGCCGCGAGCAGCACGCGCCGGGGGGCGCTTGTGGCGGCGACAGCCATCGCCCAAAGGGTACCCGGAGCCCCCTTTTCGGCGAGTATGTGGGGCATGTACGCAGGGGCCGACCAACTGGACCGCGAGCGCCTCGCCGGACTGCTCGACCGCGAGCGCACGCGCTTCGCCGAGCTGCACCCGACCTCGCGCCGGATGTTCGAGCAGGCGCAGGCCTCGCTGCTGGCCGGCGTGCCGATGAGCTGGATGTCGAAATGGGCCGGTGGGCACCCCGTGTACGTGGAGGGCGCGCGCGGCGCGACGATCACCGACGTCGACGGCAACACCTACGTGGACCTGTGCCTGGGCGACACCGGCGCGATGGCGGGCCACTCGCCGGAACCGACGGTGGCGGCCGTCAACGAGCGCCTCCGCGAGCGCGGCGGCGCGGCGCTGATGCTGCCCACCTCCCACGCGGCCGCGGTCGGCGCCGAGCTTGGCCGCCGCTTCGGCCTGGCGCTGTGGAGCTTCACCCTCTCGGCGACCGACGCCAACCGCTTCGCGATCAGGCTCTGCCGCCGGCTCACAGGCCGCCCGAAGATCCTCGTCTTCAACTGGTGCTACCACGGCTCGGTCGACGAGACCTTCATCACCCTCGACGGCGACCGGCCCCGCGCCCGCGAGGGAAACGTCGGCCCGCCCGTGGACCTGGCGGTGACGACCCGCGTCTGCGAATTCAACGACATCGAGGCGCTCGAGCGCGAGCTGGCGGAGGGCGACGTGGCCTGCGTGCTGGCCGAGCCGGCGCTGACCAACATCGGCATCGTCCTGCCCGAGGAGGGGTTCCACGAGCGGCTCCGGCGCGCGACCCGCGACGCCGGCACCCTGCTGATCATCGACGAGACCCACACGATCAGCGCCGGACCTGGCGGCTGCACCGCCGCCTGGGCTCTCGACCCGGACATGGTGACCCTCGGCAAGTGGCTCGGGGGCGGCGTCCCCGTCGGCGGCTACGGAGTCGGCCCGGAGCTGGCCGAGCGGATCGAGGCCGACCCGGACGCCGACTACGTCGACACGGGCGGCGTCGGCGGCACCCTCGCCGGCAACGCCCTCTCGCTCGCCGCTTCGCGGGCGACCCTCGACGAGGTCCTCACCGAGGAGGCGTTCGCGGCGATGACGGGCCTCTGCGACCGCTTCGTCGCCGGCTGCGAGGCGGCGATCGCGGAGCACGGCCTCGGGTGGTCGGTCGTCCAGCTGGGGGCCCGCGCCGAATACGTCTTCACCTCGCCCGAGCCGCGCACCGGCGCCGACTCCGCCGCCGCCTCCGACCCGCAGCTCGAGGACTACCTTCACCTGCGCCTGCTCAACGAGGGCGTCCTGCTCACCCCCTTCCACAACATGGCGCTGATGTGTCCTGCGACCACCGAGGCCGACGTTGACCGCCACACCGAGGCCTTCGCCGGCGCCCTCGGGGAGCTGGTCGGACGATGAGGGCCGCCGCGGCCAGGAGCGCCCTCGCCGCAGCCGCAGTCGTGGCTCTCTGCGCCGCCGCCGTGGCCCTGGCCGGGACGAGGTCCTTCAGCGGCGCACTCGAGGTCAACGACGCGCCCCTGACGATGGAGGTGGCGCAGAAGGGCGGCCGCATCCGCAAGGTCACCGACTTCGAGGCCGGTGACCACTTCATCGACGGGATCCCGGTCGACTGCGAGGGTGTCGGAGTGATGCCGCTCGTCTACTTCGGGAGCCCGCACGACTGGAAGGTCGGCCGCGACCGCTCCTTCGACGCCGACGAGACGGACACCGCGATGATCGGCCTGACGATCGAGGGGCGCTTCAACAAGGGTCGCAACCGCGCGCAAGGCACGATCACCTTCGACGGGCCCGTCTTCGAAAAGCCCTGGTATTGCCGCACGGACGGCGCGCTCCCGTGGTCGGCGGCGCTCGCCGGCTGACCCGCCGAACCCCCCGACGGGCTAGCGGATCTCGGGGATCGCCCGGGTCGCGGCCTCACCGACCGCATCGAGGCTGTCGGCGCAGACCTTGTCGAGGGTGTCGCCGGCGGTGTGCCACCAGCCGCCGGGCACCGGCCCCGGGCCGAAACTGAAGTCGATCAGGTCCAGGGCTGCAATCCCCCGCTCGAGGAAGGGGACGTGGTCGTCGAGGATCTGCCCGGTCTCGCCCGTGAACGGGGCTTGCGCGCCGGTCGCCTCCTCGGCGCCCTCGGCGAACAGCTCGTAGAGGCCGGGGTCCGAGCTCGCCTCGCGCGGGATCTGCAGGTCGCAGTCGCCGACCATGTCGAACAGGACCATCGCCCTGATCTCGTCCAGCGGAGGCGATCCCTGCCTGCCACCCTGGTCCGCGTAGGCGGCGTACTGGCGGCTGCCGCGGGTGCCGTCGGCCTCGAAGTCGCGCTCGCCGCGGGCCTCCTCGGCGTCGAACAGGGCGAGGTGGACGGAGGGCCCGTCGAGCGGGCGCGGCAGCGAGTCGGCGAGCCCGAGGATCACCGCGACCCCCGAGGCGCCGTCGTTGGCGCCGACGAAGCCCGGGATCCGAGCCTTGGTGTCGTGATGGGCGCCTACGACGACCGCCCCCGGCTCAGAGCCCGGGATCGTGCCGACGACGTTGGCGTAGGGACGCTGGACGCGCACGTCCTCGACCCCCGCCTCGCGCAGCCGGTTGGCGATCAGCCGCACCGTCTCCCTCGAGGAGGGCGAGCCCGAGGGCCGCGGACCGATCCCGACCTGGGCCTCGACATCGGCCAGCGCCGCCGGGCCGTCGAAGCGGTCGCCGGCGCCCGGCTGGCCGTCGTCGCCGCAGGCGGAAAGCGCGACGGCCACCAGCGCCACAACGGCCAGGGGGTGGGTGATCCGGCGCATCGGTGGCGCGAGGCTAGCTGGAGGGGTAGGTTTTCCGCATGACACAGGGACATATGGACCGCCTCAGCGCTCTCGACACGTCCTTTTTGACCAACGAGAGCTCGGCCAGCCACATGCACGTCGGCGCCGTCGCGATCTTCGAGGGGCCGCCGCCGAGCTACGCCGACCTGCTCGACCACGTCCGCTCGCGGCTTCACCTGGTGCCCCGCTTCCGGCAGAAGCTGGCGTTCCCCCCCGCCCCCACCGGCCGCCCCTTCTGGGTCGACGACCCCGCCTTCAACCTCGAATACCACGTCCGCCATTCGGCGCTCCCCGCCCCCGGCTCGGAGGAACAGCTGCGCAACATGGCGGCGCGGATCTTCTCGCAGCAGCTCGACCGGACCAAGCCGCTGTGGGAGCTGTGGCTGGTGCAGGGACTGACCCGAAAGCGGTTCGCCTTCCTCACCAAGACACACCACGCCTTGGTCGACGGCGTCTCCGGGGTTGACATCGCCACGGTGCTGTTCGACCTGAAGCCGGTTCCCCAGCCCACCGAGCCCGACCACGAGTGGGTTCCCAGCCCCGAGCCCTCGGGGGCGACGCTGCTGGCGAAGGACGCCGAGGGCGTGCTCTCGGCACCGATCCGCCTCGCCCGCCGGATCGAGCAGGCCGTCGAGCACCCGGAGAGCGCGCTCGGCCAGGCGAGTGAATCGCTGCGGGCGCTCAGCGAGGTCGGCTGGAACTTCGCCAACCCGGCTCCCGAGACCCCGCTCAACGTCGAGATCGGCTCGCATCGCCGCTTCCAGTGGGTGCGCGCCGACCTGGCGCAGTTCAAGCGGATCAAGAACGTGCTCGGGGGAACCGTCAACGACGTCGTCCTGGCGGTGGTCACCGGCGCGCTGCGCGAGTGGCTGCACAAGCGAGGGGTCCGCACCGAGGGCGTCGAGCTCCGGGCCCAGGTCCCGGTCTCGATCCGCACCGACGACGAGCACGGGCATCTGGGCAACAAGATCGCCGCGGTGCGCGGGCCGCTCCCCGTCTACGTCGAGGACCCGGTCCAGCGCCTGGCGCTGGTGCGCAAGGGCATGGACGGGATCAAGCAGTCGAAGCAGGCGCTGGGCGCCGAGGTGATCTCGCGGATGAACGACTTCGCCCCGCCGACGCTGCTCGCGCAGGCCGCCCGGATCAACTTCTCCACCCGGCTCTTCAACCTCGTCGTCACCAACGTCCCCGGCCCGCAGGTCCCGATGTACGTGCTCGGCCGCGAGCTCCAGGACATCTTCCCGGTCGGCTTCCTGCCCCCGAACCAGGCCCTGTTCGTGGCGATCATGAGCTACAACGGCTCGGTCAACTTCGGCCTGCTCGCCGACTTCGACGCGATCGACGACATCGACGAGATCGCCGCCGGGATCGAGCGGTCGCTGGCCGAGCTGTTGCAGATCGCGGAGGCGACCGCCGCCGAGCAGGCTCCGGCGTCCGAGACGGCGCCGGCGTAGCCGCTTAACATCTGCGGATGGCAGACGAGCCCACCGGCACACCATTTCGCTACCACCTCGAGCTGACCCCGCAGCAGCTCAAGATCACGCACACGGCGCTCAAGTCCCTGCTGGATGACTTCGGCCACGAGGAGGCCGGGATCCACGAGTTGATCCACTCCGTCCTCGAGAAGCTGCCCGACGAGCACGCCATGCGGGCGATCCAACTCGATCGCGAGGCCGCGGCCGCGGATGAGATCCTCGCCGAGCCCCCTGATCAGGGGCCCGGCTCCGGTACCGACCCGACCCCCGACGGGCCGCCTCCCTCGGCCGCCTGACCGACCCGCACAGCCGCCCCGCTAGCCTCGCCTGCCCATGTCGGCGTCCGTCCAGATCGGGTTGCTGCTGGCGCTGGCGACCGCATTCGGGTCGGTGCTCGGCTTCCTCTACAAGCACCGGGGCGCCGTCGAGTCGCCCGAGGTCAGCCTGCGCCGGCCGGTGCGAAGCTCGCTCGCCCTCTTCCGCTCACGCTGGTACGTGCTCGGGATCGCGATCGCGCTCTGCTCGTGGGGCCTTCACGTCGGCGCCCTGGCGCTGGCCCCGATCTCGCTGGTTCAGTCGGTGATCGCAGGGGGCCTCGTCCTGCTCACCGTGACCGCCGACCGGGTGTTCGCCCATCGGGTCACCCGACGCGAGTGGATCGGGGTCGCCCTGGCGGCGCTGGGCCTCGCCTTCCTCGCGGCGACGCTCGAGGGTGCCGGCGACAGCTCCCATTCGGACTACGACCCCGCCACGCTCGCCCTCTGGATCAGCACGCTCGCGGCACTCGGGCTCGGCGTCGCCTTCGCAGCCCGGCAGAGCCCGCGTGCCGGCGTCCTCTACGGCGCCTCGGCGGGACTGCTGTGGGCGGCCTCGGACACCGCGATCAAGGCGCTCAGCAACAAGCTCGGAGACGCCTCGGCGCTGTCGATCCTCAGCGACCCGCTGGCGCTGGTGATCGCGCTCGCCTCCTTCGCCGGCCTGGTGATCTCGGCGCGCAGCCTGCAGATCGGCAAGGCGGTGCCGGTGATCGCGGTCACCAGCGTCGCCGCGAACGTGTTCACGATCGCCGCCGGGCCGATCGTCTTCTCCGAGCCGGTTCCCGAGGAACCGCTCGCCTTCACGGCCAGGATCCTGGCCTTCGCGCTCGTCGTCTTCGCGGCGGCGCTGACGCCCGCCCCGGTGCGCGTTGCGGAGGCCGAGGCCACCGGCTGACGGCTACAAGCGTCTTAGGCCGCTTCCGGGCGGCGACCGGCGGCGAGCGCGATCCAGGCCCCGACCCCGGCGCGATGGCGGCGAGGCCCGCGGCGGCGAGCACGATCGCCGCGACATAGAGGTATCGGGCTGATCGGCCCTCCTCCCGTCCGCTTTAGGTGGACGGACGGATGTTCAGATGGGCGCTCGTCCGCATTCAGGGACGAGCTTGCCAATCGTGCGCCAGGGCGACCTCCACCTCGATCGGTCGGTACGGCGGCTCGAGATCCTGCCGGGGGGTCGTGTGAGCGAGCCAAGCCGCCAGATATCGCCCGCTCACCTTGTGCGGCGGCCACCAGAGGTAGTCCAGCGACGCAGCCCCCTCACCCTGGCCACCACTGATCTCCTGGCGGAGGTTCAGCGACTCGTCGCCGGTCAGCAGCTGGCCTCGCAGGACCGGGCGAAACCCCCCCGGCTCGACCGCAGCCCCGAGTTGCGACGCGATCTGCTCGGCCGCAGCGTCGGCCTGCTGGGTAGCGAGGCCTCCCTGCTTGATCGGGAAGGTGGTGCCGTCGCCCGCCGCGTAGACACCGTCGACTCCGGGCACGCGGGCATGCTCGTCGATGGGGATGAAACCGTGCTCGTCCGCCGGTAGGCCGGGCACCCGCGG
Organism: Solirubrobacterales bacterium; assembly: GCA_046715315.1. GTDB lineage: Bacteria > Actinomycetota > Thermoleophilia > Solirubrobacterales > 70-9 > JBDTSW01. Next base: position 13,533 of record JBKJZF010000005.1, read on the forward strand.
CCCCTCGATCACGGGCAATGCCACGATCGCCGCCGCCTCGAGGACCCCGTCGCCCGGGGTCAGGCCCATCTGACCGTCGTCCTCCTGGACCGCGTAGCTGTCGGTTAGGACATTGATCCCGCGAGCCTGCAGGAGCGTGGCGACGGCTTGGCTCGGCACCGTCCCGAAGACGATCAGCGGGCTTCGTTCCGGGGTCACGATCTGGATCCGGAAGCCGTAGAGGCCCTGCTCCTCGACCCGGCGTCGACTCATCAGGGCCAGTTCGTAGAGCGGCAGCGGCCAGGTGCAGCCCGGCGGCACGATGAAGGCCAGGGTTCGGCTGGGGTGAGCCGCGGCGCGGTCGAGCAGCTCGTCGATCGGGAGATCGCTGCGCCCGGCCCAGAAGGTCTCGACGTTTAAGTAGGCGGGGCGGGCGCGCCCGCCCACGGCGACGATCAGCAGGTCGAAGGGCAGGCGCTTACCGTCGGAGAGATCCACCAGGTGCTCGTCGGGATCGACAGCGGTGAGGGCGGCCTGGACGAAGCCCATGCCGAGCTCGCGCAGCGCCGGCTCGAGCTCGAGGCGCTGCGCGGGCACCAGCGAGAAGGGCTCTTCCACGGTCATCGGCTTGTAGGTGAAGTCGGGATCGGGTGCGACCAGCTCGACCGTCGCGAGATCCGGTGCGAGGTCGTGAAGGGCAAGCGCGGCCTCCAGCCCGGCGATGCCGCCACCGGCTATCACTACCCGGGGCGTATCTCCGACTGCCTCCTGCTGCCGTGCCATCGCTCTACCTCGCAGCCACGGCGCTGTCGCTGTGCTTCTCGGCGCTTCGAGGGACGACGATCAGCGGACAGGGAGCGGTCCGCATCAACTCCGAGCCGACGCTCCCGAACGCCGTCCGCAGGATGGGCCCATGGCTTCGAGAGCCGACCAAGAGCAGATCGAGGTCGACGCCATGGCGGGCGAGCACCCGGGCCGGCTCGCCGCGATCGAACACGCCCTCGACCGCCGCCGCGCTGACCGATCGGAGGCCGACGGCCTGTCGCTCTCGGTACATGCTCTCCCGCACGCTCGCCATCGGGTCGTCGACTTCCGGATAGACCGGGGCGACCGTGATCAGCTGCAGCGCGCAGCCGAGGACGCCCGCCAGGGCCTCGGCGCTCGCCAGCGCGGCCTTGGCTTCGGGGCCACCGTCGTAGGCGACGCCAACAGTGCCGAACCCGGTGTGCTCCCTCTTCGCGTAGTCGGGAGGGGCGACCGCAACCGGGCACGGCGCTCCCTGCAGAAGCTTGTCGCCGAGCGCGCCCGGGTAGATCCTGCCGAGCCGGCCGTGATGCGTATGCCCGAGCACCAGCAGATCGGCTTCCTCGCGCGTCGCCAGCTCCTCGAGCGAGACCGCGGCCTTGCGATCGAGCTCGAAGCGCCGGTAGGGGAAGTCACCCAGCTCAGCGGCGACGACGGCGAAGATCCCGTCGAAATGCTCCCGCCGGGCGCGGTCGTAGTCGGTGCTCTCGATCGGTAGCGGCGAGTACTCGATCGCCGCGGCCACGACCAGTTCGGCTCCGAGCTTGTCGGCGAGCGCTGCTCCGAGGCTGGCGGCGTCGCGAGAGCCATCGTGGTCGTCGACCCCGACGATGATCGTCGCCATTACTTGCCTCCTCGGTTGGGCGGTTGGGAGATGCAAGTCTCGCAGGGTGCCCAGGCACCCTGCGTCCGCGCCGACTTCCGGACCCGCTCAGTAGTCGCCAGGACGTGTCTGGGGCCGGCCTCAGCACCCGAGGTGGCGTACGCTAGGCCCCCGCGCAAGTCAGCGGCCTGCAAAGCATGAGCGCGAACGAGATCGGAGCTTGAAGACCAACCGGCAACAGCTCCACGACGCCCACGGACGCGCGATCACCGATCTGCGGGTCTCGGTTACCGACCGCTGCAACTTCCGCTGCCAGTACTGCATGCCGGCGGACGGCTTGCCGTGGCTCGAGCGCAGCGAGATCCTGCGCTTTGAGGAG
>JBKJZF010000006.1:0-4942 GCA_046715315.1 Solirubrobacterales bacterium
ATACAAGCCTCGGCCGGCCGCCCCGGCGCTATCGTCCACGCCTCACCTGGAGGGGTGACCGAGTGGCTTAAGGTGCACGATTGGAAATCGTGTGGGCGGTTAACGCTGCCTCGTGGGTTCGAATCCCACCCTCTCCGCTGCCGAGCGTTGCGAGGGCGATCTTCTCCGTCCAGTGCCGTATTTCGGACGAGCGAGCGCTCCCGCTTGGACAAGCCGCGGGAGCACGGCCGTTGGCCCGATCTACGAGCCTCGAGACGAGGGGCGAAGTCAGGCCGTCAGCTTGGCGCGGTCGAAGGCTGCGGCGAACTCCCGCATGTCGTTGACCTTGCCTTCGAGCTTGAACGAATTTCCGCCAGAGGTGATCTCCATCACGCCGGCGAGCCCTGCCCGCTTGACCTCGACCGAATCCACGTCGGCCAGGGGCACCGTGCTGAGGACCTCCTTGACTTCCTTGATCTGGCCGCCCATGCTGACGGCGACGTTCATCGTCAGCAGGCTGGTCGGCGTCACCGCGATCGCTCCAGGGTTGCCAAGCTTGATTTGCGCGGCATCGGCTCCCTTGTGCTGTTTGCCCGCCCATCGAGCGCCGATCTCGCTGCTGATCAAGCCGCCGCCGCCCATAGCCGTCGAGGCGCCGCGTGGCCTCGCGAAGGTCGCGCCGAGGAGCTCCTCCTGGACCTTCCCCTTGGCTGCGGCGATGATCTGGTCTCGATGCTTTGACAACGTCGCTCCTTTTCGTGGTTCGCTGGGGCGCGAATAGTTGCAGAGCGATCGGGTTGAGCACGAGCTCGGCGCCGGAAGAGCGTGATCAGGTGGAAGCCTCGTGCCACATGATCCTTGACGTTGACGGCGCGTCGTGCTGAGTCGTTGACGCCTCCATCGTGGTGAGGTCGAGCGGGTGTATCAGCCGCCGTGCGCCGCCCGCCCGCCGTTTCATGTCCGCGAGCGCGCGACAGCCGTTACGCGCGACGTTCTCTTGCGCTCAGCGCTTGGTGGTCGGCGCACTTTCTCGTGAGCTGGTGGATCGTATGGGCGATGGGAGGGTTCGAATAACGTCCCAGCAGGGCCGCTGAATGGTTGCTTGCTGGCCCACGCGCTGCGGCCATCCAGGCCTTCTGGCCTGCGGGCTACAAACCGAGAATCAGCGGGAGTGCTTCGTCGACCGCTCGAAGCTCATGGGGCTCGAGACGCCCCGCGGAGCGGCCGAGGCGCTGCGGGTCGATGACGGTCGCCTGCTCGACGAGCACTCGCGTTTCGGTTCCACCTACCTCGATCGTAGGTCTGAAGCTCGCGGCTAGGGCGCGAGTGGAAGTCGGCGCGACGATGACGGTACTCAGGTCCAAGAACTCGTCGGCCTGCACAACGACGGCGTAGCGGGCGCCACGTTGCTCGCGGCCGCGGACCCCGCGCGGGGCGGGAAGTCTCAGCACCTCGCCTCGAACCACGCTTCAGCCGTCGCTTGGTGGCGCAAGCTCGGCGAGTTGTTCCCGGACGGCCCGCATTTCCTCCCGGTCTTCGGGGCTGCCCGCGAGGCTGCGAACCTCCTCGGCTATCGCAGCGCGACTCCGGCGACGAACAGCGGCCTCCGTCAACGCAGTTCGGACAGCCTCCGAGTCGTTGATGCCGTTACCGCGCACCACCTCCAAGGCGGCCTCCGCGGCATCGTCAAGGCGCACATGGATCGACCGCGCCACACCCAGACCGTAGCACGATTCGTGCTACGCAGGATTGGCCCCTGCGCGCAGCGTTCGATGGAGAGTGGCGATCCTCGCGCGCGCCGCGGGGTTCAAATACCGTCTCATCAAGGGCCGCTGAATGCGGGGCCGCGGATAGCATGGCGTCAATTCGACCAACTGGAGGACGAGAGCGATGCCGAAGGTATCGAGGGGAAGCGCTTCGCACGTCGACGACCCTGGTCCAGTGGAGGACCGGCACGAAGACATCGACGGCTACACGGTCAATTTCGTCACCTTGCGCCAGGACATGGACTTGGCCCCGCTGCTCAAGGGGCTGCCGGATGACCGCTGTCAGTGCCCGCACTGGGGATATGTCTTCAAGGGCAAGCTGACCTGGCGCTTCGCCGACCATGAGGAGGTGTTCGAGGCGGGCGATGCCTTCTACGTTCCTCCCGGCCACGCTCCGTCGGTTGAAGCCGGCAGCGAGTTCGTCCAGTTCAGTCCCAGCGACGAGTTGCAGGCGGTTGAGGAGACGATCATGAAGAACATGCAAGAGATGCAGGGCGCCTGAGCGGACTCAGCTCGGCCGCCAGGCGCGCCTAAAGGTAGTCGTCGGCGCCGGCAGGCTTGCGCCGGTCCATGTAGGCGCCAAGGGGGACGCCGAGGAACCAGACGGCGACCTCGAAGCCGCTGATGCAGGCGACGTTGAGCCCGCAGCAGCGAGGCGAACTGATGGTGGGCGAGCCAGTAGCGGCCGATCACGGCGAAGCTGATGAAGAAGCTGATGAACTTGCTGGAGAGGTCGTTGAGGGCGTCGGCGAGCTGGCCCACGTCCCCGGCCGTGCGCAGCGTCTCGCTCACGCGATCAGGCGCTCCGGAGCTTGAACGCGTGCCTTGATCAGCTACCTCCTCGCGGCGAAGAACGATTCCAGCAGAGCCGCCGCTTCGGGGGCGAGCAGGCCCCCGTCGACCTGCGGGCGGTGGTTCAGCCGCGGCTCGCCGAGCACGTCGATCACGCTGCCCGCGGCGCCCGCCTTCGGGTCGGTGGCGCCGTAGACGACCCGCGCCACCCTGGCCAGGATGATCGCGCCGGCGCACATCGCGCACGGCTCGAGGGTGACGTAGAGGACCGAGTCCGAGACCCGCCAGCCGCCGAGGTGGGCGGCCGCCTCACGCAGCGCCAGGACCTCGGCGTGGGCGGTGGGATCGGAGCGCAGCTCGCGCTCGTTGCCGGCGGCGCCGACCACCTCCCCGCCGCGGACGACCACGGCCCCGATCGGGACGTCATCGTGGGAGGCGGCGCACTCGGCCTCGCGCAGGGCGAGGCGCATGAAGTGCTCGTCGCGGCCGAAGAAGGTGTGCTCGGTCAGGTCGTGCGCACGATGTAGACGCTGCAGGGCGCGTGGTGGGAGACCTTGTTGGGGACGCTGCCCAGGAGGAAGCGCTTGGCCCCGGTCATCCCCTTGTTGCCGACGACGATCAGGTCGGCCTTGCGCTCCTCGGCGACGTCGAGGATCGCGTCGGCGGGCTCGCCCTCGCGGGCGTGGGTCTCGACCTCGACCCCGTTCGCGCGAACCGGCCCGGCCGCGGCCTCGAGCGTCGTGATGACGTCCTCCCGCGGGCCGACGCCGAAGGCGACGTCGCCCGGCACCTCCGAGGTCTCTTCGCGAAGCCGGCTCTGCGGGACCGGCTCATACGCGCTGACGATGTCGAGGGTGCCCCCTGCGAGCTTGGCGAGCCCGGCCGCCTGACGCACCGCCTCGCTGGCGGTCGCGGAGCCATCGGTGCCGACGACGATTCGTTTGAACAAGACGCCTCTCCCTTCGCGATCCCGTAATCGCTGGGATCCTATGTCAGCTTCAGGATTGCGATCACCATCGACACCACCAGGGCGATGACGAGGATGGTCATGCTGTAGATCCAGCTGCGGGGCATCGCAATAGAGTACGCCGCCGATGGCCACCGTCGAGACCGTGAGCGGCCCGATCGACGCCGCAAAACTGGGCACGACCCTGGTCCACGAGCACCTGCTGGCGCGCGACGAGGCCGTGAGCGCGCAGTGGCCCCACGTGACCACGATCGCGGCGAACCCCGAGCCCGTGGCGATCGGGCCCGACGGGATCTTCGACGCCGCCGTCGGCTGTGCTCGCGGAGTGATCGAACGCGGGGTGAGCACGATCTGCGACCCGAGTTGCATGTACCTCGGTCGCGACATCGAGTTCATGCGCCGGGTCGCCGACGAGACCGGGCTGCAGGTGGTGCCGTGCACCGGCATCTACACCTACGACCACCTCCCCCCCTTCTTCACCTCCCGCACCCCCGAGCAGATCGCCGAGCTCTTCATCCACGACATCACCGAGGGGATCCAGGGCACCGAGATCAAGGCCGCCTTCCTCAAGTGCGCGGCCGACGAGCCGGGCATGACCGAGAACGTCGAGAAGGTTCATCGCGCCGTCGCCAAGGCGAGCGTCGCCACCGGCGCTCCGATCATGGCCCACTCCCACCCGGCCAGCCAGACCGGGATCCGCCAGGCCGAGGTGTTCGAGCAGGAAGGGGTCGACCTCGGCCGGGTGCAGATCGCGCACACCGGCGACAGCGCCGACCTCGGCTACATCGAGGCGCTGCTGGAGAAGGGCGTCTGGATCGGCCTCGACCGCTTCGGGCTGGAGCTGTTCCTGCCCTTCGAAGAGCGGATCGCGACCGCGCTGGCGCTGCTCGAACGAGGCTACGCCGAGCGCATGTTCCTCTCGGCCGACTACTGCGCGACGCTCGACTGGTATCCGGTCGAGGTCGCCACTGCGATGCACCAGGCGGGGATGGAGAAGGGCTGGTCGATGAGCATCGTCCACGACAAGGCGATCCCAGCCCTGCGCGAGGGCGGGATGACCGACTCCCAGCTGGAGACGATGCTCGTCGACAACCCTCCACGCTGGCTCGCCCCCTAGAGTTGGCGCCGATGTCTGCAGCGACCCTTCACACCAACGCCGGCGCGATCACCATCGAGCTGTTCGACCAGGCGGCGCCCGAGACCGTCTCCAACTTCCGCAAGCTCGCCGCCGACGGCTTTTACGACGGCCTCACCTTCCACCGGGTGATCCCCGACTTCATGATCCAGGGCGGCTGCCCGGAGGCCACGGGCACCGGCGGGCCCGGGTACACCTTCGAGGACGAGTTCAACCCCAACAAGGTGGTCCGGGGCGCGCTGGCGATGGCCAACTCCGGCCCCGACACCAACGGCTCGCAGTTCTTCATCGTCACCACCACCG
>JBKJZF010000007.1:0-5780 GCA_046715315.1 Solirubrobacterales bacterium
GGCTTCTCGCCGCCGTCTAGCCAGTGGGCTCTTCGGCGGGCTCGGCGTCTTCCCGCGCCTCCTGTCCCTCCCGGACCAGGCGCCGCCAGCCACCGGTGCGGAAGGCTTACCTGCGTGCGCACGGAGAGTCCACGGCTCCGCCCAGCCCGTACGAGCTCACCTGGCGAAGGCTGGGAGATCACCACGAGCGCCGGCACCTCGCTCGGCTAACGCGCGCCTCGAGCTACGCGGACAGGGCGGAAGCGAGTGCGAGATCGTCGCCCTGATCTCCAAGCAGGACGCAAAGACCGGCGTCGAGCGAGGTCTTCGTCCTCGAGCGCGTACCGAGGAAGAACTAGCCGGGCTCAGCTCACCGCGGCGCTCTCGCGCTCCAACCTGGCGAGCGTCTCGTCGTCGCAGGCGGCGAAGAAGGAGCCGACTGCGTCGACCAGGTGATCCATCGACTCGGCGGCGAAGAGGATCGGCTGGTACTTGGTGATCTCGTAGTCGGTCGTCGCCATCGCGTGGAAGTCGAGTGGCCGGATCTCCATGCCTCGGAACTCCTCGATCTCGCCGTAGGAGGAGAGGATGCCGGCGCCGTAGGCGCGCAGCTCGCCGTCCTCGTGAAGGACGCCGAACTCGATCGTGAACCAGAAGACGTCGGCGACGAGCTGCAGACCCTCCTGGGTCTGCGCGCGGCGGGCGGCGTCGCCCGCGAGGCGGTTGAGCTCGGCGAACTGGGGATCCGCGAGCAGATGGCCGTGGCCGATCACCTCGTGGATCAGGTCGGGCTCGGGCGTGTACAGCGGGGCGGCGTGGTGGCGCACGTACTGGGTCGAGTGGAAGCGGCGGTCGGCGAGCGACCCGTAGAACTCGTCCAGCGCGACGATCCCCGCCGCCGGCACGTACTCGAAGCCGGTCAGCCTCGCGAGCCCGGCGGTGACCTCGTCGAGCTGCGGGATCCGGTCGCGCGGGAGGTCGAGGGCGCCGAGCGCCTCGCGGAAGGCCCGGCAGGCGTAGCGCTCGTGCTTCGGCGCCAGCTCCCGGCAGGCGGTGCGCCAGACGTCGTGCTCGGCCCCCGTGTAGTCGATCCGCGGCACCGGCTGGCCGGGCTCCCAGCCGAGCGCGGCGGCGGCGATCGCGTTTCGCCGCTCGCGGTAGGCGGGGTCGTTGACGCCCGGGTGCTCGTCGCCGAGATGGACAGTGACCTCGCCCGCGGCGCTCTTCGTAACCGGTGAGTAGAGCTGTGCCTCCTCGAACATCTCGGCCTCAGCCCGTCGTCGTGGGCGCGACCGGCTCGGGCTCATACCAGGAGAGCGCGTACTCGGGGCGGTCCAGCTCGCGCGCCAGCGTCGTCAGCCGCAGCGGCTGGAACGTGTCCCACATCACCGCCAGCTCCTCGGTTCGCCGCGCGCCCAGCGAGACCTCGACGAGGCCCGGCTGCGGGCCGTGCGGCAGGCCGCTGGGATGCAGCGTGATCATCCCCACGTCGACCCCCTTGCGCGAGCCGAACTGGCCATCGACGTAGTAGATCGCCTCCTCCGACTGCACGTTCGAGTGGTGGTAGGGGAGCGCGATGGCCTGCGGGTCGTAGTCAAGCTCGCGCGGGCAGAAGGAGCAGATCACGAACCGCTGGCCCTGGAAGGTCTGGTGCACCGGCGGCGGCATGTGGATGCGGCCGGTGACCGGCTCGAAGTCGTCGGTGTTGAAGGTGTAGGGATAGACGTAGCCATCCCAGCCGACCACGTCGAACGGGTGGTAGTCGAGCAGGTAGGACTGGAAGCCGTCGCGGACGCGGACCGTGAGCTCGAACTCGCCGCGCTCGCGGTGCGTCTGCAGCTCGGCCGGTGGATGGAAGTCGCGCTGCGAGAACGGCGCGTGCTCGAGCAGCTGGCCGTAGCGGTTGCGGTAGCGGTTCGGGGTCTCGATCTCGCCCGGTGTGTAGAAGCACAGCCACACCTGCTCGCCGGCGTCCATGTGGACGCGGTAGGTGGTCCCGCGGGGAATCACCACGTAGTCGTGCGGGCGGTAGGGGACGTCGCCGAAGATCGTCTCGACGGTGCCGGTGCCGCGGTGGATGAAGAGGACCTCGTCGCCCTCCCCGTTGCGATAGAAGCCCTCGCGCTCGGTGGTCGGCTTGCAGACCGAGACCTCGATGTCGGCGTTGAACTGGAGCAGGCGCCGGCCCTCGAGCCAGTCGCCGCCCGGCGCGATCGGGTTCGTGTCGGTCAGCCGGTGGACGTGGGTGTCCGGCACCCATTCTTCGCGTTCGATCGACTCGAAGCCGCCGACCTCCTTCACCCGGCACGGCGACCAGAGGTGGTAGAGGATCGACTCGTTGCCGCTGAAGCCCTCGAAGCCGATCACCTCCTCGGTCAGCAGGGTGCCGTTCTCACGGAACTGGACGTGGCGCTTGGCCGGGAGCTTCCCCAGGCTGGCGTAGCGCATCAGAGGTTCCCCCTCCTCGCCTGCTCGCGTTCGATCGCCTCGAAGAGCGCCTTGAAGTTGCCGGCCCCGAAGCCCGTGGCACCGTGGCGCTCGATCAGCTCGAGGAAGACCGTCGGGCGGTCGCCGACGGGCTGGGTGAAGATCTGCAGCAGGTGGCCCTCGTCGTCGTGGTCGACGAGGATGCCCTGGCGGCGCAGGTCGTCGAGCTGGTCGGTGACCTCGGGCACCCTCGACGGGACCTCCTCGTAGTAGGCGTCGGGGATCGGCAGGAAGCCGACCCCGCGGCGGCGCAGCTCCGCCACGGTCGCGACGATGTCGCGGGTGGCGAGCGCGATGTGCTGGGCGCCAGGTCCCTCGTAGAACTCGAGGTACTCGTCGATCTGCGAGCGCCGACGGCCCTCCGCCGGCTCGTTGATCGGGAACTTGATCCGGCCGTTGCCGCTCGCGACCACCTTCGACATCAGCGCCGAGTACTCGGTCGAGATCGCCTCGTCGGAGAAGTGGATCATCTCGACCATGCCGAAGATGTCGGCGTAGAAGCGGACCCACTCGTCCATCTGGCCGAGCTCGACGTTGCCGACGATGTGGTCGATCGCGAGCAGCAGGTCGTCCTCGGCGGGGACCGGCGCCTCGACCCTCTCGAAGCCCGGCATGAAGGGGCCGTCGTAGGAGGAGCGGTCGACGAAGGTGTGGAGCGTGTCGCCGTAGGTCGCGATCGTGGCGCGTCGGACGCGGCCGTACTCGTCGGCGACGTCGGCGGGCTCGGCGACGCTGCGCGCACCGCGGGCGACCGCCTCGGTGTGGGCGTGGTCGACGTCAGGCACCGACAGCGCGATCGTCCTCACCCCGTCGCCGTGGCGGGCGTGGTGGCGGGCGATCTCGGTGTCCGAGCGCAGCGCCCCGGTGGGGACGAGGCGAACGCGGCCCTGCTCGAGCACGTGCGAGGCACGGTCGCGCAGGCCGGTCTCGAGCCCGGCGTAGGCGATCGGGCGGAACCCGAAGGCGTGCTCGTAGAAGTAGGCCGCCTGGGCAGCGTTGCCGACGTAGAGCTCGACGTGGTCGATGCCGTTCAGCGGCATGAAGTCGGGGGTCGCGCCGGGGGCCGGGGCCGTGCTGGTTGCGGTCCCTGGGTGCATCTGGCTCTCCTCTGGTCCGGGTTCCCCTTTATGATTCCTCACTCTCGAAGGGTTTACAAGCGCGATTCGTTGCGTAGAAGGGGCCGGATCCGTGGAGCTAGACGAGATCGACCGGCAGATCGTTGCGTTGCTGCGCGAGAACGCCCGGCGCTCGTTCCAGGACATCGGCTCGCGCGTCGCCCTCAGCGCCCCCGCGGTGAAGCGGCGGGTCGACCGGCTCGAGGAGGCTGGGGTGATCCGCGGCTACTCGGCGGTGCTCGACCATGTCGCTCTCGGCTGGACCACCCACGCGATCATCTCGCTCTTCTGCGAGGGCCACATGACGGCGGACGAGATCCTCACCGCCGCCGGGCGCCACCCCGAGGTGGCGGCCGCGCACACGATCGCCGGGGAGGCGAGCGCCCTCCTGCACGTGCACGCGCGCGACACCGAGCACCTCGAGCAGGCCCTCGAGCGCATCCGCGACGCCCCGGGGATCACCCGCACCCAGTCGCAAGTCGTGCTCTCGACCCTGTTCGAGCGGCCGGTCGAGTGAGCCGGCGGCTCAGGCGACCGGCGTCTCGAGGGTCCCGAGTCCGTCGGCGCTGAGCGCGATCGTGTCACCCGGCTCGAGGTAGCGCTCGCCCTCGAGCGGGCCCAGCTCGAGCAGGCAGCCGCGGTTGAGCGTGCCCGACCCGAGCACGTCCCCCGGTCGCAGGCGGGTGTCGCGCGCCGCGTGGGCGACCAGCTCCGGCCACGAGAAGTGCTGCTCGGCGGCGCTGGTGCGGGTCAGCTCGCGGCCGTTGACGGTCGCCGTGGCCTCTAGCTGCAGCCGGCCGTCCTCGTATGGCAGTTCGTCCGGCGTCACCAGCCACGGGCCGAGCGAGATTGCGAAGTCCTTGCCCTTGGCCGGGCCGAGGCCGACGCTCATCTCCTGGCGCTGGACGTCGCGGGCGCTCCAGTCGTTCAGCAGGGTGAACCCTGCGATCTCCCCGTCGGCGCCGATCACCGCGGCGACCTCGAGCTCGAAGTCGAGCATGCGTGTGGCGGCGGGGCGGCGTACCGGCTCACCTGGGCCGTGGATCGAGGCCGGGTTGGAGAAGTAGAACGTCGGCGCCTCGTACCAGGCCGGGGGAATCTCGCCGCCGCGCCGGCGCCAGCCGGCGGCCACGTGGCCCTCGAAGGCGTAGAAGTCGCGGACACTGGGAGGCTCGGGAACGGGCGCAAGCAACTCCACCTCGCCGAGCGGGTGTTCGCCGCCGGCGTCCTCGCGCCCCTCGCCCCGCAGCCAGTGGAGCAGCGTGGGTGCCTCCAGCGAGACGACGCGCTCGCCCTCGAGGCGCCCCACGCCGGCGTCGCCATCGGGGTCTCGGAAGCTGACGAGCCGCATCGTGGCTCATCCTTGCACTGTTGTCAGGCGCGTTCCGGTCTGAGAGGATCGGATCGATGGGGAGCGATCGCGGACTGGAGCGGCTGGCCCAGGAACTGTGAGCGGCCGGGTGCCCAATGCGCCTAGACAAGCTCGCCAAGCAGCTCCGTGCCCACGATCGCGATCAGCGCCGCAACGGCGAGCTCGCGGGCACCCGGATGCGCCCGCTGAGCTTCGCGGTGAGAAGGACGCGCTCGAGGAGGTGCTGGCCAGTATTGGCGCCGAGCGCCAAGAGGCTGAGGATGACGAGCTGACCGAGCAGCCAGCCCGCCTGCCAGACCTGGCCCAGGCTTTGCGTGAGGCGCCGCCAGCTATTAAGCGTCAGGTATTTGCGTCATTCGACCTGCAGATTGCCTACGACAAGGCCGAGCGGGGTGTCGAACTCTCGTAACCGTCTCCGAAGCCGTCGCCGGTGCCTTCGAGAATGCGGAAGTCCTCCAAGTGGAGGGCACCAGCGTCGTACCGACAGACATAGCGGGGGCCGGATTCGTCGCTCGCTACCACCCACGGATAGTCGAGCGAGCGCGCCTGACGGCCTCGACGTTCTCCCGCGACATCGCCTACTCCGTCAGTTCGGCGTCACTGAGCCCAAGTCACTCTCGACGCAGTCGGTAGAAGTGCTCGTCGAACTTCAGCAGCCTCGCGATTGGGTCCGGCTCCGTGTCCGCCACCTCGACGTCGGTCACCGTCCATTGTGGAAAGGCAGTCTCAACCTCGCTGCGCGTCGCGCCGCGAGGCAAGGGTCCTCTGCGCCCCGGCGCAAACACGTCGAGCAGCACCGTGGCATCGGCGGCTGCAATCTTGCTGAC
>JBKJZF010000008.1:0-2847 GCA_046715315.1 Solirubrobacterales bacterium
GATCAGGAAGTCGGAATCAACCGCGCCGCCACCGAGCAGGCGGAGACACCGGGTGACGACCTCCGCTCGGCCGAGGCGCCGGCAGGCCTGCTCGATCCTGAGCCGTGGCGTCGCCCTCGCGACCATCAGCCGCGAATGCTCAATGCGTGAGCCCGACCCCGTCCTGGCAATGCGGGCCGCCCCAGTGCTCGACGATCTTGCCGTCGCGGACTCGCAGGATGGCGGTGCCGTTGATCGTGACCGGGTTGCCCGAAGGCGCGACGTCGTAGAAGGCGTCGCCGGTGTGGGTGCCGGTGAGCGTCCAGTTGGAGACGACGAGGTCGTCCTTCTCGATGAGCAGGTCGACGCGGAACACCATGTCGGGGAACGCGGCCCGCGCCTGCGACCACCACTTCTCCTCCGAGCCGCGAACGTCCTCACCGCGGGCGGCGCCGTGCTCCACCCGCTCGGCGACGTGCGAGTAGAAGTCGTCCGAGAAGAAGCCGTAGACGGCCTCGGTGTCGCCGCGGGCCATCGCCGCGCTGTACTCGCCCAACACCCGCAGGGTCTCCGACATGACGGTCATCATGACCGGAGCGTCAGGCCGTCGCCATCCAGGTCTCGGCGAGCGGGTTCCGGCCGTCGAGGTTCCCCTCGGAGCCGTACGGGCGGAACCGGATGAACGCGGACTGGTGGTGGAACGGCTTGGCCTTGTCGGCCGCGATCGCGGCGGGATGCTCGAGCATGTCGCCGCTGTAGGCGTATGCGGCGAGCGCGTCGCTCGACTGCCAGAGCGAGCACGTCGAGACGAACGGCGGCTTCGCGAGGCCCGTCGCCCAGATCATCCCGGGCGCCTCGAGTACGGCCTCCTCGGCCTTCGCGCTCGAGCGGAGGAACGGCACGATCCGGTTGAACCGCACGCGTCCGAGCGTGAGGACGGCAGCGGGCCCGACGGGCTCGACGTTGCGCGTGCGCGGCAGGTCGTCGGGGACGCCCGGCCAGCTGCCGTGGAGGCGAAGCGGCTCGAGCCGCACGCGCCACCCGCCGGCGAGCGTCTGCGCCATCGGGTGATCGCCGAGGAAGCGGTCGAGCGCGGTGTCGTCGTCCCAGAACGCGACGAGGCCGACGCGCCCAGCGTCGGGTGAGGGACGGAGCGACCCGCTCAGCGGTGCGGTGAGCGCGACGTTGGCGTGGCGCAGCCCGGGGGTGGACGCGGCCTTCGGCGCCTTGCGCAGCACGCCGAGCGCCTTGCGGCCGCCAACGTCTGCGACGTGCACGGATGCGATCACGGTGGACCTCCCGTCGTCACGCGAGCTCTACACCCGGCGCGGCCGGCTGCTCGAAGCGGAACGGCGTGCGGTGGACCGTCGTGCACCCGCGGTCGGACGCGGTCAGACTGCCTGCCGACACAAGGGGGACCGATGGCCGACACGCAGATCTGGCCGAAGATCGAAGCCGACCCAAGTCAACGCCGCTCGAGCCTGCGCTTCTCCTCGGCGAGCTTGCGTTCCAGGTACTCGGTGTCGTCGCTGAGCTCGCCGGCCTCACCCCGCCGGCGCATGTCGTTCGCCCATTGGCGTGCCGCACCGCGGTCCTTCGGGTCACGGGCGGGAGGCTTGCTCGGCTTGGCCATGCACCACGAGAGTACCGCCGGCGCGAGCTGTGCCGGCGACGCGCACTAACGGCAAGCCCGCCTCAGTCGACCTTGTGCAGGGTGTTGTGGTCGGTGTGGGCGAACGGCTCGTCCATCTCGACCATCTTGAGCATCGTCGTCTCGTCGTACGACCACGTGCCGTCGTCGTTGAGGGTGATCGTGACGTCGTAGCTCAGCGTCGCCGCGTTCTTCGCCAAGTACTTGTTCTCGCCGATCGTGTACTGGGGATCACCGGCCTTGGCGTGGAGCGTGAACTCCTTGGCATCGGCCGCTGCCGTCCCGCCCGCGAGCGTGGTGATGCCGCGGGGCACGACGAACCCGCGCATGACCTCGCCGGTGGCGCCGTCCCAGAGCCAGTAGCCGACCTCGGTGTGGAAGGGGTTCTCCTCGTCGCCGCGCCACATCGCCGACTTGTAGTCGAGGCCGTAGAGCGACTGGCGGCCGTTGTCGACCGGGCCGAACGGCTTGAACGTCAGCTTCTCGAGGTACGGGGTGCCGACCACTTTTTCCTGAGCGTGCGAGAACGCGGTGTCGAGCCCGCCTTCGCCTTCCCACTCCCCCACCAGCGGTCCGAGTGGACCCCATTCATCTGGCATGCCGACCCCACTCTCCTTGCGCGCCTCTCGCATGGGCGCGACGGCGGCGGGAGCGTACCAACGGCCCCGTGCGACGCCGGCGCCCCGTACGATCAACGGGATGGGTGACGCGCCGAGGCTCAACCACGTGGCGATCAGCATGAACCCGGAGGTGCTCGACGACCAGGGCCGCGAGGACATCCTCGCCTTCTACGGCGAGGTGTTCGGCTGGAGCGAGGGCGACAACACCGGCGAGGAGGGCAACCCGCTCATCCTCTATACCGGCGTGCTCGGCGAGTTCGTCTACCTGCTTCCCGGCGGCGTCGCCCCTGGCGGGCACATGGTCACACCCCGGCTCGACCACTTCGGGCTCTCGGTTCGCAGCCTCGACGCGCTCGGAGCGATCGTCGCCAGGGCCAAGGCGTACGCCGAGCGTGACGGCCGCGTCGAGATCATCGACGTGGAAGAGCGCACCACCCACGGCCCCGAGCAGGACTACAAGCTCACGAGCGCGTACATCGGTTACCTGCTGCCGCTCATGGTCGAGCTCCAGCACTTCGAGCGGGTCGAGCGCGCGGGGTCCGGCTCAGAGCGAGACTGAGGAGACCAGTCATCGGCAACGACCTGATCCACTGCTTC
>JBKJZF010000009.1:0-4981 GCA_046715315.1 Solirubrobacterales bacterium
GCTCCAGCCAGCGCGCCGCCGGGAGCGCCCCGTTCTCGGGTCGCAGCCCGGCGAGGCGCGCCCCGAGGCGTTCGCGCGCCCCGGGGTCGAGGAGCTGGGCGAGGCCGGCGTCGGCCCCGGTCTGGGCGAGGTCGAGCCCGACGCCGGCCGCGTGCGCGAAGCGCGCCCTGGCCGCCTGGTCGTCGGTCTGGCGCTCCATCGCGCAGTAGAGCGCGGGAACCTCGAGGCGGATCAGCTCGTGGTAGGCGTTGTAGCCGGCGGCTGCGACGGCGGCGTCGATCGCGCGGAAGTAGCGGCTGATCGGATAGGTGGCGCGCAGGTGGACGACCCCGTCCGGGACGTCGAGCCCGGCGGCGATCGCGGAGGACAGCACCGCGACCTGCACGCCGGGGCGCCCGGCGAGGCTGGCGACGCAGCGCTCGGCGAGGGCCCGCACCTCCTCCCCCTGGCCGAGGTTGACGAGCACGCAGGTCGCCTCCGGGTCGAGGCCCAGCTCGTGGGCGGCGGCCTCGCGCGGGAGCAGGTCGGCGTCGTCGCAGAAGACGATCGGGTCGACGACGTGGGCGCGATCGCGTCGCTCGACGGTCGGCCCGCGATCGGAGGCGGCGGCGAACTCGCCCGGCTCGAGCACGGCGTCGAAGAAGCCCTCGCGGCCAAGGGCGCCCCGGTTGGAGCCGGGCTTCCACATCGGCCGGCGGCACCAGACGCGCTTCGCCCCGCGCGCGGCCGGCAGCGCGTCGATCAGCCCCTGGTAGGGGTGGGCGCCGTCGAAGACGACGATCTCGGGGTCAGCCTCGGCGAAGGCCGCGCGCAGCCGGCCGCGCAGGCGGCGCGACCAGCGCCAGTCGCTGCCGGCGCCGGGGGTCTCATACGAGGCCACGTACTCGACCGGGAACCCCTGGTCGCGGACCACCGGCGCGGCGCCGGAGAGGGTGAGGAAGAGGGGATCGAGCGTCTCCAGGCGGCGGGCGATCGCCATCGACCGGGTCAGGTGCCCGAGGCCGGTGCCGTTGGAGGAGACGAAGAGGGCCCTCCCCGCCCCGCCGGAGCTCATCCCAGGCGCTCGTAGGCGTCGGCCAGCGGCGCGGCCACGTGGTTTCGCTCGTCGGCCAGCGCCGAGAGCGTGCGCTCATACTTGCGGCGAACGCGCGCCCGGCCGATCGCACCAAGGCCCTTGCCCCAACGGCCGCGGTTGGCGGCCCCGGCGCCCATCTCCCCGTCGAAGAACTCGCGGATCGGGGTCTCGTCGGAGACGCCGAGGAAGCTCAGCAGCCCGGCGTAGGCCGGCTCGCGATCGCCTGCGACGAGGTCGTCGAGGACGACCGTGTGAAGGCGGTTCGGCCCCAACAGGCTGGCGCCCCCGTCCTCCTCGCCCCGGACGCCGTCGTCGATCGCCCGCAGCCGGTCGGCCCACCAGTCGATCGCCGCGCCGATCCGCTCCGGCCCCCAGGTCTTCGTCGTCACCGAGGACGCCGAGTCGCGGCCGTCGCGCACCGTGTGGACGAAGCGGGCGTCGGCGAACAGCCGGCGCAGCGTCTGGGCCTGCTTGATGTTGTGCGAGCTCATCTCCACCAGCCCCGGCTTCGACTCCTCGTCGGCGATCGGCCACAGCAGGGCGCGGAAGAGCTGGCGGCAGGCGCCGACGGGATCGTGGTGATAGCCGGCCTCGAAGCGATCGGCGGCGCGGTCGAAGCCGGCCTCGGTGATCAGGTTGTAGAGGCCGCGCGGCTGGTCGTCGACGCGAACCCGGTGCCACCAGAACCCGCGCAGCTTGTCGAGGAACCGGTCGAGGCTGACGCGGCCCTCGAGCAGGTCTGGGATGCCGCGCTTGTTGCAGTGGAAGCGAGCCTCGATCGGGATGTCCGCGTAGCGGGGGTGGGTGCCCAGCAGGCGCCCGACGATGTGGGTGCCGCTGCGGCCGGTGCCGCCGACGAAGACCAGCTCGGCGCCCTCGGCGCTCACGGTGTCCCCGCGACCCCGGCGCGCTCGAACGAGCGCCGCAGGAGCGGCGCGCAGTGAAAGCCCTCGCTGGAGATCCGGTCCAGGGCCGCGGCATAGGCCTCCACCAGGCGCTGCTGCTCGCCTGGGCTGCGGCCCTCGCGCCAGCGTTCACGGTGGGCGGCGTCGGCGTTCATCTGCTCGTCGAAGAAGCGGTGCATCGGGTCCTCGTCGTCGACGCCGAGGAAGTCGAGCAGGCCGGCGTAGCTCGGCCGGCGATCGCCCCACACCAGCTCGTCCAGGCTGACGGCGTGCAGGGCCGAGGGGTCGGGAAGCCCGCGGAAGCCCTCCTCGGCCAGGCGCAGCCGGCCCTCCCACCACTCGATCCCGGAGGCCACGTCGGTCGGGTGGTGTTCCTTCTGGCGCTTGGACACCTTCGACGAGCCCGAATCGCGGCCGTCGCGCACCGAGTGCACGAACCGCGCCTCGGGAAAGATCCGGGCGAGGCCGGGGGCTGCGGCGATCGTGAAGCAGCTCATCTCGACCAGCGCCGGCTTTCCCTGCTCGGAGGCGATCGGGCCGAGCAGGTCGAAGAAGAGGTCCCTCGACGCCTGGACGACGTCGCTCGATGACTCTGCCTCGAACCGCGCCACGGCCTCCTCGAACCGATCGGATTCAACGATCTTGTGGAGGCCGCGGACCTTGGCCTCACCGCCCCCGCGGCCGACGAGGCTCCTCAGCCGCACGGTCGCGCGCCCGCCGAGGCGCACCCGGTGCCACCAGAAGCGCCGCAGCTTGGTCACGAACTCCTCGGGGGTCGCGCGGCCCATGACCACGTCGGCGAGCCCGCGCGGGTTGGAGTGGAAGCGGCACTCGATCGGCACCGCCGCGAAGCGGGAGTGCTCGCCGAGCAGGTGCGAGACGATGTGGGTGCCGCTGCGGCCGGTGCCGCCGACGAAGACCAGCCCGGCGCTCATCCTCCCGCCTCGCGCCGTCGCTGGTAGGTGGCACGCAGCAGCGGCGCCGTGCGCACGCCATCGGCCTCGAGCCGGTCGAGGACGGCGGCGTAGAGCACGTCCACCCGCTCGCGCCTGCGCGCCGAGAGCCCGGAGATCCAGCGCTCGGCGTTCGCCGCGTTGGAGCTCATCCGGTTGCGAAAGAACTTGCGCACCTGCCGCCCGGCGCTGATCCCGGCCATGCCCATGATCCGCTCCAGCTCCTCCCGCCCGCCCTCGGTGAGCAGCTCGTCCAGGCTGACCTCGAGCAGGCGCTCGTCCGGCACGGCCCGCGCCCCGGCGTCCATCTCGCGCATCCGCCGCTCCCACCACTCGAGGCCCTGAGCCCGCGTCCGCGGATAGATCAGGCCCTTGGTCTGCGAGACGCGTGACGCCGAGGCGTCGCGCCCGTCGCGGACGACGTGGATGAAGCTCGCCTCCGGGAACAGCCTGACCAGGGTCGGAGCCTGGGAGATGGTCTCGCAGCTCTGCTCGATGATGCCGCTCGCTCCCTCGAGATCGGCCTCCGGGAACAGCAGGTCGAAGAAGAGCTGGCGGCAGGCGAGCTCGGGCTCGGAGTCAAAGGCCTGGTCGAACGACGAGACCGCCGCCTCGAAGCGCTCCCGCGGGACGAAGCGATAGAGGCCGCGCATGCGGTTGGTCTGAAAGCCCTTCCACCAGAACCCGCGCAGGCGCCGCAGGAAGGCGCGCTTGCTGGTGCGCCCCGCGAGCAGGCCCGGGAACCCCCGCTCCTCGACGTGGAACCGGCACTCCACAGGGATCAGGCTGACCTTGCCGTGACGGCCCAACAATCGGGCGACGATGTGGGTGCCGCTGCGGCCGGTGCCGCCGACGAAGACCACGGGCGTGACCTGCGGGCGCCGCTGGTGCGGGCGCTCGAATGCGATCCGGGAGTCCATCAGGGGGTGAAGTTAGCGAGGGCCGCGTCGGCGCCGAAATGGTCCACGTAGGACCCGCAGGCGGCGTCGAGCGGGGTTATGCCCGGCGCCGAGCCCCCGGTCGCGTCGAAGCGGCTGGCTGCCAGGCGGCCCAGCCACACCCGCCTGGGCGCGCCGACCGCGCGCTCCAGCGCGTTCGGCTCCTCGGCGCTGACCGTGACCTCGACCGGCCCCTCCGCGCCCACCTTGATCTCGCCCAGGGGCCAGAACGACCCCTCGCCCTGGTGGGCCCGGTAGATGCCCGCGAGCGACGCCGGCAGCTCGGTCGCCAGCCCGGGAGCGTCGACGGTGAGGTCCACCTGGCTGTTGTACTGAAGCGAGAGCTGCCAGGGGCCGCGGCGCAGCGGCAGCGACTGGCTGGCGCTGCCGGGCGCCTCGAAGGGAAAGACCCGGCTCCACTGCGCCTTCTCGCCGACGACCGGGCGTGGGAGGACCGCGGCGACGTCGTCGGCCGTGGGCTCGGTCTCCGCCTCATTGTCGGCCCCCGCCTCGGGCTCGGGAGCGGCGCCGTCGAACGGGCAGTCGGCGCGCACGCCGGGGTCGCTCCCCTCGCCGGGGAGGACGCCGAGGCGGGGGGTGGTCCCCTCCCGCGCCCAGAGGATGAAGGAGTCGGTGCGAGCGACCTCGCGCATGTTTCGAGGCGGCGAGCTCTGGTAGGCGGCGGTGGTCGTGATCGCGTAGCGGAACTCGTCGAGGCGACGCGAGGGCAGCGTGTCGAGGTCCATCGCGTCTCCCTGCTGCCAGACCTTCTCCGGGCGCGCCCTGACCTCGGCCGGGACATAGCCGCCCGGGCTGCGGATCACGGTTCCCCGCAGCCAGTAGCCGCCGAAGCGGTCCACCCCGAGGAAGGCCACGGTCTTGCCTTCCACCCGCTCGGCGAGCTGCTCGAGCTCGGCGCCGCGAGCGTCGAAGCCGACCGGGGCCTCGCGCAGGGCGAGCAGGGTCGAGGCCGTCGCCCCGACCGCGACGATCGCGCCGAAGGCGGCCAGGGCCCTGCGGTGGCGGCCCTGCGCCGAGAAGAGCCCGCCGAGTGCGATCACGACCACCAGCGGTGCCAGCACCGCCAGCGCCTTCGCCTCGACGTAGATG
>JBKJZF010000010.1:0-3535 GCA_046715315.1 Solirubrobacterales bacterium
CCACCACGTCTCGATCGAGGTCCCGCCCGCCGCGGCGGGGTTAGATGGCTCCAACCACCACCAGCTCTGGGCGAGCCCTGTGCGTTAGCGGTCGGCCCCACAAGGGGTGTGGGTCGCAAAACGCGCCGTATAGGGTCGAAAGGCGACCCACCCCCTCTCTCTGCGCGATCCGCTTGGGACGAACAGCAGACGGAGCCTGTTAGCGGCAGTCCGCGTGAGATCATCCCGGCGTGATCGCCCCTCGCCGTACCGCTCTCGCCTGGATTTCGCTGACAGTTGCGCCGCTGCTCGGGCTAGCCGCGATGGTGGCGATATGGACAGTCGTCGATACCGAGATTGGTGGCGGTATCGATGTGGTGTCCTGACGCTCGGAGGCTTCGCCGCCGCCGCGTTCGTCGCCACCTACTCCGCGGTCGAGCGCCTGCCACGCCGGACGGCGATCGCTTGGAGTCTCTACTCGTTTGCGTTCACGTTCGCCGTCGGCCTCGCACTGGTCCTGCTGTTCGTCACTTGGCTAAACAGTCCCGTGTCGTTCGACTAGGCGTCCGACCGCCGCAAAGTTGCGCTTCGCACGGAGGCTGTCGCACAAACCAAAATCGAGGCCCTGAGAGCTCGTATCGGGCCTTCTTAGAAATCGTGCGAAGTGAGCTTCAGATTGGTCGGCGCCAGGGTGTCAATCGCACCCACGGCCGCTCGGAGAGGCGCGTGAGCGGGCGTACCTGTGGTTGCCGCGCGGACCCTTTGTGCGACAGCCTCCATGGAAAGCGGCATTGCGATCGTCGCGGGATACTGCGCGGGCGATGTCGGAGGAGAACGTCGACTGTTGAGATGTACTGGCGCTGGCGCGAGAACTTCGTAGCGCAGGATTGGCTAGCCCGCTGTGGGGGTTGCGGCCGATTGGCCGAGCTGGCCGGTAGGTTTCTCATGTTGGGCGTGCCGGCCGCTCGGTCGTCACCTGACGAAATCGAGGAAGTTGGAGGAAATTCCCCGTGTCAATCGTGACCATTCTCATCATCATCGTCCTGGTTCTGCTCGCGCTCTACCTCTTCAGGCGGGTCTTCTAGCTGTCCCTCGCAGATAGATCGGATCGGTTGGCGGGATCCGAACCCGCAACCTCCGGGTAGGCTGTGAGGCAGTAGCCGCTCGCCGGGGTTCCTTCGCGTTCTCCTCCACCCTCGAGCGGTTCCCCAGAGAGGAGAACGGGGAGAGAGGTCGGCGTGTCTGCAATTGTGATCATCGCCATCGTCGTGGCCGCGCTCATCGTCTTGGCCCTCGTGGCTGTCTTCATCCGGCGCCGCGTGAAAGCGAGAGAGCTCCTGCGCGAGCGGCAGGCTTCAGAAGCCGCTGGACACCGTCAAGAGGCTGATGCCCATGCGGCCAAGGCTCAAGAACTGGGCCCGGAAGCCGAGGCTCTGCGCCGGGAAGCCACGGAGCATGCCGCCTTGGCCAAGGCGGAGGCCGCCCGCGCCGAGGAGCTGGACACACGCGCTACGCAAGTTGAGCAACAAAAGGCCCGCGAGGGCCATACCGCGGGCCGTCACGACGAGAAGGCGACTGGGCTGGAGGACAAGCTCTAACGGAGCCCACGTCGAGGCCTCGGAGCCCTCGAAGCCGCCGGGCTGCGGCGATAGCTCGGGAATATCGCTTCGGACGGAGGCTGTCGCACAAACCCCCTGCTGTCCGGCCTGTTCTGGACCATTCAGGCATGCCCCAGAACTTCCTCGCCGCTGACCGAGATCAACCGATGCTGCTGCCGCCGGACCTGCGCGACTGGCTCTCAGAAGACCACCTCGCCTGGTTCGTGATCGAGGCGATTGACGAACTCGACCTCGAGGCCTTCTACGCCTCCTATCGCGCCGATGGCCACGGCCGCGCAGCCCACGAGCCGAAGATGATGCTGACCCTGCTCGCCTACGCCTACTCGGTCGGTGAGCGCTCTTCACGGGGGATCGAGCGCCGCTGTCGCGAGGACGTCGCCTTCCGGGTGATCACCGCGAACCAGGCGCCCGATCACGCCACCATCGCCCGCTTCCGGGTCCGCCACGAGACTGCTCTCGCCGATCTCTTCGGCCAGGTGCTCGGGCTCTGCGCCGACGCCGGCCTGGTCTCCGTCGGCGTGCTCGCGGTCGACGGGACCAAGCTTGCGGCCTCGGCCAGCAATCACTCGACCCGAAGCTATGAGCAGACCGCCGCCGAGATCCTCCAAGAGGCCGGCCGCATCGACGCCGCCGAGGACGAGCTTCACGGTGAGGCGCGCGGCGACGAGCTGCCCGCCCACCTGGCAAGCCGCGAGGGCCGCCGCGCCTGGCTTCGCGAGGCGAAGGAACGCCTGGAGAAGGATCGGGCCGCGAAAGCAGAGCCGGTCCCCAACGACCGCGAAAAGCGGCTTGAGATCTGCCATCGCCGCCTGGTCACCGATTGGCAGACAGAGCGGCGCGCCAACCGCGACTACGAGGCCTACCGCGCGCGGGGCGTGATGAAGGACGGGCGCCGCTTCGGCCGCCCGTCCGAACCACACACACCGCCCGCCCAACCCGAGGGCAAGATCAACCTCGCCGACCCCGACTCCCGCAACATGAAGTCGTTTCGCGGCTACGTGCAGGGCTACAACGCCCAGGCAGTGACAACCGAGCGCCAGATCATCGTCGCCGCCGAGATCGCCCCCGACGGACTCGACTTCGCCCAGCTCGATCCGATGATCGCCGCCGCCGAGCGCGAGCTCGAAGCTGCGGGCGTCAGCGCGCGCCCGGAGGTGGTGCTGGCCGACGCCGGCTACTGGTCAAACGCCCACATCGATCGACTCCGCCAGAGAGGCATCACGCCAATCGTCGCCCCCGATGCCCACAACCGCGACGGTCCGCGAAAGACACGCCTCGGCGGGCCCTACGACTTCATGCGAAGGGTCCTCGCCACAGACCACGGGGCCGATCTCTACTCACGCCGCCAATGGATGGTGGAGCCGGTCTTTGCCCAGATCAAGGCGAACCGGCGGATCGACCGCTTCAAACGAAGAGGGCGGGCCGCCGCACGCTCGGAATGGCGCCTGATTGCCGCGACCAACAACCTTCTGAAGCTCCACAGACACTCCTTGGCGGCCGCAATCGCCTGATCGGGGCCGAAAGACCCCTGCCGTTTTCAGATCGGGCCGGTCTTGCCGCCCACAGCCCCGGATGGGGTGCATTTGCGCGACAGCCTCCGCGCGTTGCGACAGCGACCAACTCTGGCGCTTCGCTGCTCCTCGTCGTCCGAAGCGATACTTCTGCGCTAATCCCGCAGCCCGGCGGCTTCGAGGGCAGCAGCCTGGTCGGCGTACTCCCTCACGTGGACAATCTTGCGGTCACGCAGCGTGAACACCCACGCCTCTTCTGATTCGGTGATCTCAACGCCGCTGCCTCTGCCCCGTCCGCCCCAGCGCAGCGGCACGATGACTTGGTCTTCGGCGTCGATGAAGTCCAGCGGCTCATACCAGGTGTCGTCGAGGGCGTCGCGGAAGGCCGCAAACAGCCGCCTCATCCCAGCATGACCAGTGTAGATC
>JBKJZF010000011.1:0-6069 GCA_046715315.1 Solirubrobacterales bacterium
GTGGTGATCAACGGCGTTTCCCTGCTCCCGGGCTACCGCTGGCATTGGATCGCCCGCCTCGCCTGGCGCCGGCGAGGCATCGGCGAGCTCGCGAACCTGACGTTGACCCGCCCGGGCCTGCGGCAGATCTCGCGTCAGGCGACGCCGCGCCCGGGGCCGATGCCGGCGGAGTTCATCGAGGCGGCGTGGCGCCGCTGGCCGCGCGGCACCTGGCCGCAGGCGCTGGCGCTGTACCGCTCGGCCGACCCCGCCGCGCTCGCCGCAGCCGGCGCCAGGCTCGGGGCGATCACCTGCCCGGCGCTGGTCGCCTGGGGCCTGCACGACCGCTATCTGCCGCCGGCCTTCGGGCGCCTGTACGCCGAGCGGCTGCCGGGGGCGGAGCTGGTCGAGTTGGACGGCGGCGGGCACTGGCCCTGGATCGACTGCCCCGATCTGGTCGGCACGGTCGTCGGATTCCTCGATCGCTGAGGCCCTTCGCGCGTTCACCCGCCGTTTACAATCGGGCGTTCGTGCGCCGCCCGCTCACCGCAATCTCGGCCCGCCTTCCGCGCGGCTGGGGCGATCTGATCCGCCAGTTCGTCCTCTTCGTCCTGGTCTACCTGGTCTACCAGGTGGTGCGCGGATTCGCCGACGGCAAGTCGGCGCTGGCGCTCGCCAACGGCGAGCGGGTGATCGACATCTAGCGGTCCCTGGGGACCTTCTTCGAGCCCGGCTTCCAGCAGGCGCTGCTCAACCACCAGTGGCTGATCGACCTGGCGAACTGGGCCTACTTCAACACCCACTTCGTCGTCAGCGTCGCCTTCCTGGCGTGGCTCTACCTGTTCCGCAACGAGCACATCTACTTAGTGCGCAACAAGTTCATGGCGGCGATGGTCCTGGCGCTGGTCGGCTACGCGGCCTTCCCCACGGCGCCGCCGCGGATGTTCCCCGAGCACGGGTTCACCGACACGGTCGCGACCTTCACCGGCATTGAGCAGGACACCAACGCCGGTGCGAGCTTCCTCGTCAACAACTACGCGGCGGTGCCCAGCATGCACATCAGCTTCTCGCTGATGATCGCGGTGCCGGCGATGGCGCTGTCGCGGACCGCGATCGCCCGCGCGCTGTGGTCCGTTTACCCGATGTTCGTGCTCTTTGTGATCATCGCCACCGCCAACCACTACTGGTTCGACGCGGCGGCCGGGGCCGCCGTCGCCTGCTTGGCGGCGCTGAGCGCACACCAGCTCGCCCGGGTCGGGCCCGAGTCCTGGTCGTGGCGGAACGCGCCCGGCGAAGTCGCGGTCTAGCGGTGGAGGGCAGGCCCCCACCGCCACCGGCTCGGGCCCGGACCGCCCAGGTGTTTCGCTCGCTCGCCCGCGACCGCCTGATCGAGTCGCGGCTGACCCCGAACGGGATCTCGATCAGCGGGCTGGTGCTGAACCTCGCCGCCGCGGCGCTGGTCGTCGAGGAGCTGTTCGTGCTCGCCGGGATCGCCTTCATCGTCGGCTCGATCATGGACACGCTCGACGGGCGCTACTCGCGGATGTCGGGCAAGGGCAGCCTCTTCGGCGCCTTCCTCGACTCGACCCTCGACCGGATCGAGGAGGGCATCGTCCTCACCGCGGTCGCGTGGTACTTCGCCGACCAGGGCGACGCGGTCGCCGCCGCCGCCTGCGTCGCCGCGGTGCTGGGCTCGCTGATGGTCTCCTACACCCGCGCCCGCGCCGAGGCGCTGGGGGTCGAGTGCAAGGTCGGCATCGCCACCCGCCCGGTGCGGGTGGTCCTGCTCTCGATCGGCCTCGTGTTCGCGGCCGGCGAGTTGATCGACGGGGTCGATCTGCTCGAGCCGGCGGTCTACGTGATGGCGGTGCTGACGGCGTTTACCGTGGGCCAGCGCGTCTGGCACGTCCGCGGCGAGCTGCAGGGGATCGAGGCCGTCTGAGCCGGCCCGCCGATGGGGCCGGGGTGTAACCCGATCCCATCTCGGGCATAGTTGGGGTCCACCCGTAGAGGAGGACTTCGTACGTATGAGTACAAATGGTCACGCGCAGGATGCGGCCCAGTCGAATGGGCAGCGCGTCGATGACGGCAAGGTCCGAGTCGCCATCGTCGGCGTCGGCAACTGCGCCAACAGCTTCATTCAGGGCGTCCAGTACTACCGGGACGCCGATCCCGACGAACCGGTGCCGGGTCTGATGCACGTCGATCTGGGCGGCTATCACGTCCGCGACGTCGAGTTCGTCGCCGCGTTCGACATCGACTCGGAGAAGGTCGGCAAGGACCTCTCCGATGCGATCTGGTCGGGCCAGAACAACACGATCAAGTTCGCCGAGGTGCCCGACCTCGGCGTCGAGGTCCACCGTGGGATGACTCACGACGGCCTCGGCAAGTACCTGAAGCAGAGGATCACCAAGGCGCCGGGGGAGACCGCCGACATCGTCGGCATCCTCAAGCAGACCAAGGCCGACGTCCTCGTCTGCTATCTCCCGGTCGGCTCCGAGCAGGCCGTCAAGTGGTACGTCGAGCAGGCGCTCAAGGCGGGCGTCGGGTTCGTCAACTGCCTGCCGGTGTTCATCGCTCGCGAGGACTACTGGGACGAGCGCTTCGAGCAGGCCGGCCTGCCGATCATCGGCGACGACATCAAGTCCCAGGTCGGCGCCACCATCGTCCATCGCCAGCTCGCCCGGCTGTTCCACGACCGCGGCGTGCTGATGGAGCGAACCTCGCAGCTCAACGTCGGCGGCAACATGGACTTCTTCAACATGCTCGAGCGCGAGCGCCTGGACTCGAAGAAGGAGTCGAAGACCAACGCCGTCACCTCGATCATGGGCCACGACCTTCCCCCCGACCAGGTCCATGTCGGCCCGTCGGACTACGTGCCCTGGCTGACGGACCGCAAGTGGGCCCACATCCGCATCGAGGGCCGCTCCTTCGGAGACGTCCCGCTCAACCTCGAGCTCAAGCTCGAGGTCTGGGACTCGCCGAACTCGGCCGGGATCGTGATCGACGCGGTCCGCATCCTCAAGCTGGCGCTGAACAACGGCATCGCGGGACAGCTCGACGGCCCCTCCAGCTACCTGATGAAGTCGCCGCACATCCAGCGGCCCGACGACGAGGCCCGGGTGCTGACCGACGAGTTCATCGCCAAGAACCGGCGCAAGGCCCCCGACCAGCGGGCGGCCGATCTGGCGCCCTCCAAGTAGGGGCGCGCTCCGCGCCCGACGCCGTGGCCGCCCAGCGCCTCTCGATCGCCCACGTCTCGCCGCACCCCTGGGAAGTACGCCATGAGGTCAACGAGTTCGCAGGACACCTCGCCGCCGCTGCTGAGGCGAGGGGTCACCGCGTGGTCGTCGCCGCGCCGTCGGAGTCGCGGGCGGCGGTGCGCGAGTCCCGCAAGCTGATCCGCGAGGCGCGCGATCGGCCGACCGCGCTCTTCGACCGCCGCTGGAAGGGCGAGCGCGCGGGCGGATCGGGCGGTCCCCCGGTGCTCGCGATCGGGTCCGGGCTGCAGATGCCCCGCGGCCCGCGCCCGCGGGCGGCGCCGGTTCCGCTGGACGCGAGTCGCACGGTGGAGGCGCTGCTGGCGGCATATGAGTTCGACATCGTTCACGTCCACGACCCGTTCGCCCCGAGCGCCGCCTCGACGGCGCTGCGTCACTCGCGCTCGCTCAACGTCGGCAGCTTCCACGAGCCCAGCGAGCGGGCGCTCTCGACCCAGGTGGCGCGGCCGCTGGTCGAGATCTTCTTCGGCCGCCTCGACGCCCGCACCGTCTCCTCGCAGGGGACCGCGGCGCTGATGGAGCGCTTCTTCCCGGGCGGCTACGACCTGGTCGAGCCCGGGGCCGAGCGCGGTCATCGGGCCTGGTGGCCGGGCGAGGCCGAGGGGGCCGAGCGGCCGGTGCGGATCGCCTACTGCGCGACCGAGGAGCGGGGCGGCCTGCGGGCTGTGCTGCGGGCGCTGCGCAGGCTCTCGCTCGACCGGCCCTGGGAGGCCGCGATCCTGCTACCGGACCGCGGCGAGCTGAGGATCTCGCGGCGTCTGCGCGAGCGGGTGCACGCGGTCCGCCCCGGCGAGACCACGGTGGAGCAGCTGTTCGCCGCCGCCGACGTCGTCTGCGCCGCCTCCGGCGGGCCGCTGCCCGCACCCTGGGTGGTCCGCTCCGCGCTCGCGGCCGAGGCGGTGCCGGTCGTATCGCACATCGGGGTCTACGAGGAGCTGATCGCGGACGGCGAGCGCGGGCTCTCCTTTCCTGCCGGCGACGTGGTCACCCTGGCGGGCCAGCTCGAGCGGCTGATCTCGAGCGCCTCGCTGCGGCGCGAGCTGCGCGGCAAGGCGCGCGGCGCGGTGGGAGAGTGGGGCGCGGTCGCCGACCGGGTGGAGGGGATCTACGAGGGCGTCGCCGCCCGCCGTCACGACCCGCGCCCCAACCCGGAGGTGCGCCGCCGGATCGCCCGCCGCCGCTCGATCCATGTCGACCTGCATATGCACACCGACCACTCCTCCGATTGCGCGACGCCGGTCGAGACGCTGCTGAGCACGGCCGCCGAGCGCGGGCTCGGGGCGATCGCCATCACCGATCACAACGTCGTCTCCGGCGCGCTCGCCGCGCGCGAGATCGCCTCCGACTACGGCGTCAAGGTGATCGTGGCGGAGGAGGTGAAGACCGCAGAGCAGGGTGAGGTGATCGGGCTGTTCGTCTCAGAGCAGATCGAGCGCGGGATGACGATGGCCGAGACGATCGCCGAGATCCGCCGTCAGGGCGGGCTCGTGTACGTGCCCCATCCCTTCGACCGGCTGCACTCGGTGCCCGACTACGAGCACCTGCTGGAGATGGTCGAGGAGATCGACATCCTCGAGGTCTTCAACCCGAGGGTGGCCCTGACCGCCTTCAACGAGGAGGCCGAGCGCTTCGCCGCCAAGTACCGGATCGTGCCCGGCGCCGGCTCCGACAGCCACGTCGCCCAGGGGCTCGGCAGCGTGATGATCCGGGTCCACGACTTCGACGGCCCGGAGGAGTTCCTCGAGGCGATGCGCGACGCCGACATCGTCCGCAAGCACAAGAACCTGATCTACGTCCAGGCGCTCAAGTTCCTGCAGACCAGCGGGGGCCGTGGCGGCTCAGGCAAGCCCTGATGCAGGCCCCCGGCCCGGCAGGAGCACGTCCGCCCTCGTCAAAGAGAGGATCGGCCGGGCCGGAGCCCGGGCACGCGATGCCTACCACCGACGACGAGATCCAGGAGAAGTACCTGGAGCGCGCGATCCGGGAGCTCAACGGGCTCACCCGCCGCCTCCAGGACTGCTCGCACTGCCCGCGAGGCAACCTCATGCCCGTGCTCGGCTCGGGGCATCCCCAGGCGGACATCATGCTGCTCAAGTTCGCCCCGACCGCGGCGGAGATCGAGGAGGGCGTCGCCTTCTACGGGCGGTCCGGCAACGCGCTGATGAAGAGCTTCAAACGCCTCGGCATCGATCCGCTGGCGGTCTACGGGACCCTCTGCGTGAAGTGCCCGGTGTCCGACCCTTCGCTGGCCGGCGGCGAGTGCATCGAACGCATCGTCGAGGAGCTGGCGATCGTGCAGCCGCGGATGGTCGTGCTGATGGGCGAGCGGGCGCTGGAGACGTTGAACGAGATCGACGTGCCGCTGTCTCGCAGGCTCGACGTCACCGTCGGCGAGGTTCAGTCGCTGACCCCGACGATCGACGCCCTGCTGGTCGGAGACCTCGACGCCTCGCTCGATGCCGAGGAGGCAAAGCGGGACTTCTGGTCGGCGTTCCGGACGCTCGGCGACTGGTACGCCGAGCTGCCGCCCTACTAGATGTAGACCGTCAGGGCGCGGCGGCCTCGGCCACCGCTCCCATCGCCTCGAGGCTGGCGGAGGCGAGGCCCCTGACCACGATCGTGTCGAGGGCGTCGTAGTCGGCGAGCTCGCGCTGCGCCTGCTCGCGGTCGGCGGCGGCGACCCCGACGGTGCCCTCGGGCTCGCCGAGGCGGGCGAAGTGGTTGCGGTAGCCGTCGTGGAGGTCGCGGTAGAAGGATTCCTCCTTCTCCAGCCGTTGCTCGGCATCGTCGCCGACGGCCGTGCGCACGT
>JBKJZF010000012.1:0-5603 GCA_046715315.1 Solirubrobacterales bacterium
ATGAGCGCGCACGTCGGCGAACTGGCTCTGCTCTTCCCTGGTCAGGGGGTGGACGCGGCACAGATGTGCGAGGCCGTCCGCGAGTTGCGCCCGGACCTCTACTCGACGGCGGCAAACCTGTGCGGCGCCGACCCCTTCGCCCACCTCGCCGACGGGACGAACTTCGCCCAGCCGGCGATCTACTGCGCCTCGCTGACGGCGTACGAGCGCATGGGTCGCCCGGCGGCCGACGCCCACGCCGGTCACTCCCTCGGCGAGATCACCGCCCTGGTGGCCGCCGGTGCCGTCGACAGCCTCGATGGCCTGCGGATCGTCGCCGAGCGCGGCAGGCTGATGCAGGAGGCCGGGGAGGCCGCGGGCTCGGGTGGGATGCTCGCCGTCGGCAGCGACCACGAGGCGGCGGCCGAGCTGGCCGAGCGAACCGGGCTCGTCGTCGCCAACCACAACTCTCCCAGCCAGTTCGTCCTCTCGGGGCCCGAGGATGCGATCGAGCGGGCGCTCGCCGACGCCGGCGGCCGGCGTGGGCTCCGCGTCAAGCGCCTCCCGGTCGCGGGGGCCTTCCACTCGCCCGCGCTCGAGCCCGCGGTGGAGCCGTTCCGGGCGGTTCTCGGCTCGATCGCGTTCCACGCCTCCAGGGTGCCCGTCTACTCTTGCGTCACCGCGGCGCCGTTCGCAGACGATCCACGAGAGCCGCTGGCGGAATCGATCACCAGCCCCGTGCGCTGGCTCGAGGTGATGCGGGGCCTCTACGACGCCGGCGCTCGGAGCTTCGCCGACGTCGGCCCGGGAAGGGTGCTGGCCCGGCTGGTCAAGCGCATCCTCGACGACGAGGCAGTCGAGGCCGTCGGCCCCACCCAGCTCGAGCATGTCTGAGCTCGCCGACCAACTCGACCTCGTCCTCTTCGCTACGTTCACCCCGGATGTGCTCCAGCCCCATGCAGCTCCCTCGCTCGTTCGGCGCCTCGGCGCCGGGTTTACCTGGGCTTCCACCGTGATCGACAGGGAGGGCGCGGGATGAACGGCGTCTCCGCCACCGAGGCCGGCAGGCCGCCGGCGAACGCGGTCAGCCCGCCGGTCGAGGACGCCTGCGCGCTGGTCACCGGCGCCTCCCGCGGGATCGGCGCGGCGGTCGCCCGCGAGCTGGCCGCCGCGGGCTGGCCCGTCGCCGTCAACTACCGGCAGGATCGCGAGGGCGCCGAGCGCGTCGTCGGCGAGATCGAGCAGGCCGGGGGAAGGGCCCTCGCCGTCGCGGGGGACGTCTCCGACGCCGCCACGCCCGGGCTTCTGTTCGAGCGCCTCGACCCGGCGCTCGGGCGGGTGCTGGTGCTGGTCAACAACGCCGGCACCACCGCCGACGACCTCTCGCTGCGGATGAAGGACGCCGACTGGCAGCGGGTGATCGACACGAACCTGACCGCCGCCTTCCGCCTCACCCGGCAGGCCCTGCGGGGGATGGTCCGCGCCCGCTTCGGCCGGATCGTCAACGTCGCCTCGGTGGTCGGCCAGCGCGCCAACGCCGGCCAGGCCAACTACGCGGCGGCCAAGGCCGGGCTGGTCGGGATGACCAAGAGCGTCGCCGTCGAGGTGGCCCGCCGCGGGGTCACCGTCAACGCGGTCGCTCCGGGCTTGATCGACACCGAGATGACCGCCGGGGTCCCGGACGCGGTCACCGAGGCCATCCCCGCCCGGCGGGCGGGCGACCCGGCCGAGGTGGCGGCGTGCGTTCGCTTCCTCTGCTCGCCGGAGGCCTCGTACGTGACCGGCGCGGTCCTCACCGTCGACGGCGGCATGAGCGCCTAGCGCCCAGCGCCAGACTTCAGAGCAACCCGAGAAAGGAACCCAGATGCCCGAGACACAGAGCAAGGAAGAGATCACCGCCAGGGTGACCGAGGCCCTGGTCGAGTTCGGCGAGCAGCGCGACAAGATCGCTCCCGAGGCACGCTTCGAAGACCTCGACGTGGACTCGCTCGACCTGGTCGAGCTGGCGCAGATCGTCGAGGACACCTACGGGGTGGAGATCACCGACGCCGACATGGACAAGCTCGAGACCGTCGGCGACGTCGTCGACCTGATCGTGGCGCGGAGCGCGTGAGCCGAGAGGTAGCGATAACCGGAGTCGGCGCCGTCACCCCGCTCGGGGTCGGCGCGGCCACGCTGTTCGACCACTGGGCGGCCGCCGAGTCCGGCATCTCCGACGGGCTCGCACGCTGCGACGACTTCGAGCCGTCCGACCACCTCTCCCGCCGCGAGGCGCGCCGCTCGGCCCGCTTCACCCAGCTCGCCCTGGTGTCGGCGCAGGAGGCGCTCGCCGACGCTGGTTGGAGTGGGGAGGACCCGCCCTGTGAGCCGACCAGGATCGGCTGCGTGATCGGCACCGGGATCGGCGGGCTGCCGACGATCGAGGAGCAGCACGACAAGTTGAACGAGCGCGGGCCGGCGGCGATCTCGCCGCTGTGCATCCCGACGATGATGGCCAACGCGGCCTCGGGAGCGATCGCGATCCGCCACGGATTCAAGGGCCAGTGCTTCGGCACCGTCTCGGCCTGCGCCGCGGGAGCGCAGGCGATCGGCGCGGGGATGAGGATGGTGCAGTCCGGCGACGCCGACGTCTGCGTGGTCGGCGGCACCGAGGCCGCGATCACGCCGCTCGCGATCGCCGCCTTCGCCGGCATGGGAGCGACCTCGAAGGAGGGGATCTCGCGGCCGTTCGACCGCCTGCGCGACGGCTTCGTGATGGGCGAGGGCGGCGCGGTGTTGATCCTCGAGGCCGCCGAGACCGCGGCCGAGCGCGGGGCCGGGGTCCGCGGCCGCGCGAGCGGCTACGGCGCCACCGCCGACGCCTTCCACCTGACCGCGCCGGACCCCGAGGGCGACGGCGCCGCCCGGGCGATCCGGTTGGCGCTCGACGAGGCCGGGGTGAGCCCCGACCAGCTCGACTACGTCAACGCCCACGGCACCTCGACCGAGCTCAACGACCGCTCCGAGACGGAGGCGCTGAAGCTGGCGCTGGGAGAGAGCGCCGCCCGCATTCCCGTGTCCTCGCTGAAGTCCTCGATCGGGCACCTGCTGGGCGCCGCCGGGGCCGTCGAGGCGGTGGCCACGGTGCTCGCGCTCGAGGCCGCCGTCGCCCCGCCGACGCTGAACCTCACCGATCCCGACGACGGCCTCGACCTCGACTACGTGCCCGGTTCCAAGCGCGAGCTGGCCGCCGACGGCCGGCCGCTGACCGGCATCTCCAACTCGTTCGGGTTCGGTGGCCACAACGCCGTCCTCTGCTTCCAGGGACCGGCATGAGCACTCTCGGGGGCGTCGCGATGACAAGCTGCTGATCTGATGCTCGAGGGCAAGCGACTGCTGATCACGGGAGTGATCACGAAGCGAAGCATCGCCTTCGCGGTCGCCCGCCAGGCCCAGCTGGCGGGCGCCGAGGTGCTGCTGACCGGCTTCGGCCGGGCCCGGCGCCTGACCGAGCGCGCCGCCGCCGCGCTGCCCGAGCCGGCCGACGTGATCGAGCTCGACATCAACAGCGAGGATGACCTCGAGGCCACCGCCGCCGAGGTGGACCGGCGCTGGGGCGGCCTCGACGGTGCGCTGCACGCGATCGCCTACGCCCCGGAGGACGCCCTCGGCGGCCGCTTCCTGGAGACGGGCTTCGACTCCGCCGCGCAGGCATTCCAGACCAGCGCCTACTCGCTGCAGGCGCTCGCCCGTCACCTGGTCCCGGCGCTCGAGGCCGACGGCGGGGGCAGCCTGGTCGGCCTCGACTTCGACGCCTCCGTGGCCTGGCCCGCATATGACTGGATGGGGGTGGCCAAGGCCGCGCTCGAGTCGACCAACCGCTACCTTGCCCGCGACCTGGGACCGAGGGGGGTGCGGGCGAACCTGGTCGCGGCCGGGCCGATCTCGAGCGCCCCCGCCAGCGGCATCCCCGGATTCGCCGAGCTCGCCGCCGCCTGGAGCGCCGGGGCCCCGCTGGGCTGGGATCCCGGCGACGCGACCCCGGTCGCCGACGCCGTCTGCTTCCTGCTCTCCGATCGCGCCCGCGCGATCAGCGGCGAGATCCTCCACGTTGACGGCGGCGTCCGCGCGGTCGGGCTCGTCGACCCGGAGGGTCTGGGGGGCTGACCCGCAAGGCCCACTGGAAGGATCAGGATTAGGGGGTGGCCCCCACGATCCTCTTCTACTTGGTGGTGCGGGGACCGGGCATGCGGGAGCGCTCGGTCGAGGAGTTCCAGCGCATGAAGGCCAAGCTGTTCAGCCAGGCCTCAGCGTCGCTGCGCCAGCCAGGCGGCGTGCTCGCCGCCGAGCACGCCGACGGGCTCGCCGCCTTCGACCAGCTCGCCCATCAGCGCGCCCCACGGCGCCGCCGCCCGCAACTGGGTCGCGATCTGGAACAGCAGCCCCTCCATCCGCCGCAGCAGCAGCGCCTCCGGGGGCAGCGTCATCCGCCGCAGCTGTGAGAGCAGCTCCTGCCCGCCGTCGTCGCGCAGCGAGTCCGCGCCCCGCCAGAGGTCATCGGGCTGCAGCCGCAGGGGCTCCTCCGAGGCCAGCCACCAGGACACGCTTCGCATGTGCTCCATCAGCAGCGCCGCATCCCACTCCGCCAGCTCCCCGGGCAGGTAGCCGAGGCCCCGCATCCCCTCCACCAGGGCGACCTCGTCGTCCTCGCGGACCGCCTTCAGGATCTCGGCCTCCCGCCGCAGGTAGTCCGGCGGCAGCCGGCGCAGCATCCCGAAGTCGAAGAAGGCGACCCGCCCGTCCGGGCACAGCAGGTAGTTGCCCGGGTGCGGATCGCCGAGGGCGACGCCCAGCTCGAGTGCGGTCGAGTAGAAGAAGCGATAGACGATCTGCGCGTAGCGGTCGCGGACCTGATCCGGCTGCGAGGCCACCGCGGCGAACGCCATCCCGTCGACCCATTCGCTGACCAGGACCCGGCGGCGGCTGAGCTCGGCGTCGACCTCGGGGATGACCACGAACGGGTGCCCGCGCCAGAAGCGGGCCACTCGGCGATGGCTCGCCGCCTCGAG
This sequence comes from Solirubrobacterales bacterium, assembly GCA_046715315.1. Lineage (GTDB taxonomy): Bacteria > Actinomycetota > Thermoleophilia > Solirubrobacterales > 70-9 > JBDTSW01. Next base: position 5,028 of record JBKJZF010000012.1, read on the forward strand.
CTCGTAGTCGCACTCCTCGATGATGCGCTCGCTGAGCTCGGCGAGAAGGTCCTTGACCTCGAGCCCGGGCATCATCCGGCGCAGCACCGGCGAGAGCATCCTCACGTTTCGCATGTCCGACTCGACGGCGTCCGCGATCCCGGGGTACTGGACCTTGACCGCGACCTCACGGCCGTCGTCGGTGCGCGCCCGGTAGACCTGACCGATGCTGGCCGCCGCGGCCGGCTCGTGGTCGATCTCGGCCAGCACGCTCTCGGGATCCGATCCCCACTCCTGCGCCAGGACCTCGCGCATCCCCTTCCAGCCGACGGCGGGGACGTCGTCGCGAAGCGACGCGAGCCTGCCCTTCAGGTAGTCGGCCTGGTCGGGGTCCAGCCCCGGGAACTCGACCGTCGAGAGCACCTGTCCCGCCTTCATCGCGGCCCCCCGCATCACCGCGAGCTGGTCGACGAGCGAATCGATCGTCGCCACCACCCGGTCGCCGCGCCGCCGCCGCCGCTCGTCCTCGCTGCCGCGGCCGTCGAGGCGCCCACCCGCCCTGCGCATGGCGCCGCCGCCGGCCACCCGCGCGAGTCG
>JBKJZF010000013.1:0-4264 GCA_046715315.1 Solirubrobacterales bacterium
GGCCAGCTCGAGCGCCCCGCGGCGAAGCTCGGCGAACGACGCCGCGTCGCGGTTGCGCTCGCCGAGGCTGATCCGGAACGGCGGCCGGCCCACCTGCTTGAGCAGGTCGGCGTGAACGTCGACCAGCCGTCGGTACTCGGTCGATTCAAACAGCGCCGAGGGGAGCTTGTGGAAGCGGGCGAGGCCGTCACGGCGGTGGATCGCCTTCACCTCCAGCGCCTCGGCCGAGGACGAGACCAGCTCGGTCTCGAACGGCTCCTCGGCGGGATCGTCGGCCTCGATCAGCTTCTTCACCGCGGCGATCGTGGCGGCGCCGGCGTCGAGGATCTGCGACTCGCTCAGGAAGCGCACCGCCTCGTGGCCGAAGTCCGCCTGCAGCGAGTCGGCCCAGCCCTCGTACTCGTTCAGCCTGCGGTTGAAGCGCTGCCAGCGGGTCTCGGTGAGCTTGTGCTCGGCGCCCTCGGCGTCGGTCAGCTCGAACTGCTCGATCTTGTCGCGCAGCAGCAGCGCCTCCAGCTCGGACTCCTTCTCGATGTAGGTCTCCTGCTTGCCGTTCTTCACCCGGTAGAGCGGTGGCTTCGCGATATAGACGAAGCCGGCGTCGATCAGGAACGGCATCTGCCGGTAGATGAAGGTCAGCGCCAGGGTGCGGATGTGGGCGCCGTCGACGTCGGCGTCTGTGTTTTTCGTTGCCACCCCGCCAAAGCCGGCAAGGAAGTTCTCGTCGTGCTCGACAGAGAAGTCATAAACGAAACCGCTGGAAGCCTCGACCTGCTTGACGGTCCGAACCGGGAGGGCAACGAGATCGGCCGAGAGCCTTTCGATCGGCACCCGGCGGGTCCGGCCGTTCGCGCAGGCTGCTTTGAGCAGCTCCGCGTTGGCGTGGTCGCTCCAGATCCTCTGCAGCCTTGCAACATCCTGCTTGACGCAGACAGACACGGTCCAGGTTGGGTGAACGGACCGGATCAGGTTGCCGTGTGGCGACGGAGTGGCCTTCCCGCTCGGCTCACGGACGCTCGAGCTCGCAAGGACCCCGAACGAGGAGAGGAGATATTGGAGTCCGCTACCGACCTGAGGCGACGTCGTCGTGAAATGGATACCACGCTTGCTCGCGGTCCCATCTCCGAGGAAATAGCCGCGCAGGAACTCGGTTCGGAGGTCGTCGTCCACGTTGAAGACGATGTTCGGGAGCTGCTTTGTCGGCGCTTTGATTCCCTCCGTGAAGCCGAAGAGCTTGCCCCAGCACAGCGCGGCCACCCGGTTGCACAAGCGCAACTCTCCGACCCGGTCGCCCGGCTCGTAGTAGCTGGGTTCGACGCCGAACACGTCCTGGATAGCGCGGGACATCTCCTCGACAACGGCCTCGTTGCGCGCGCCGACGGCGAACCGCACCCCACCGCGTTCCGAGCATGAGCCCTCCGCAAGATAGAACCCGAGGAGCTTCATCAGCTCAGGCGTGATCTCAAGGCGACGAGCCAACCCCTTCCCCTTGTAGTGCTCGGGGGTCAGCTCGAAGTCCTCGCGATCGTCAAACCAGTCCAGATCCTCGGACGAGAGCTCGGACAGCCGCACATATGGCCGCACGGCGTTACTCGGTGCGGCGCGATACTGAGTCTTCCAGCTGTGCTCGAGGGCGCTGCTTCGGACTCGGACTCGAGGTAGGAAGCGCGCAGGCTCCTCGCCAACCGCCTCGACGTACCGCCGCCAGTTGCCCAAGGTCGGTGTCGTCTTGCCGTTCTCCCACGAGTAGAACGTCGCTGGCTGCTTGATCCCGACGCGGGCACACAGGTCGCGGTTGCGGATGCCGGTCGCCCCGCGCATGCGCGCGAGGTGGGCTCGGACATCGGCCGGTGCGTCGACCCGCACCGACGTCAGCTCCGCATCGCCAGCGTGCGCCAGACGAGTCCGTGAGCGGTACCAGTCCTCAACAGCCGAGCCCCGCACCCATACCTGCTGGGCGGCGTCAGCGTGACCATGCAGCTCTCGAAGCAGGTCGACGTGACTCGACGCGTCGACCGGAAACCGAATCCGCGTCGGAGCCACCAGCTTGTCACCCGCGACGATGTCCTTACCACGCTTGAGCCTGCGTTCTCCGTTCTCGACCACATAGACGCTGTGACTGCCGGTGACGCGAATCGAGCGGCCGTAGGCGGTTTCGAGCTCGAACAGCGGCTCGTCCACCGGATGGCGGATCACCCCGCGCACATCCTTGAATCCGACCCGGCCGCTGTCGACGTCGAAGCACGCGACCTGGCCCAGATCCTCATGGGTCACCTTCGTGTAGCCCGGAAGATCCCGGTCATGGGCGCGCAGGAGCTCGTCGATATGGGGACCGACCTTGGTCAGGCGCGTGCCACGGTGGTCGCGGACCAGCGCGTGGTCGTCGCCGTCCACGCTGGCAAGGATCACCTTGTGGTAGCGGGCGTCGTCGAGGTTGAACTCCTCGGCGCCGACGCCGGTGCCGATCGCCGTGATCAGCGCCTGGATCTCGATGTTCGAGAGGACCTTGTCGATCCGGCTCTTCTCGACGTTGATAATCTTGCCGCGAAGCGGGAGCACGGCCTGGGTGTTGCGGTCGCGCGCCTGCTTGGCGGAGCCGCCGGCCGAGTCGCCCTCGACGATGAACAGCTCGGCCAGGGCCGGGTCGCGAACCGTGCAGTCGGCGAGCTTGCCCGGCAGGGTCGAGTTCTCCAGCGCCGACTTGCGGCGGGTGAGGTCGCGGGCCTTGCGGGCCGCCTGTCGCGCCCGCGCCGCCTCCACCGCCTTGGTCAGGATCCGCCGTCCCTCCGTCGGGTTCTCCTCGAGGAACTCCCCGAGCTTGCGGTTGACGGTCTCCTTGACCAGGCCCTCGACGGGCGGGTTGCCGAGCTTGGTCTTCGTCTGGCCTTCGAACTGGGGGTCGACGAGCTTCACCGAGATCACCGCCGTCAGCCCCTCGCGGACGTCGTCCCCGGTGAGGTTCTCGTCCTTCTCCTTCAGCAGCGCCTTGCTGCGCGCATAGGCGTTGAGGGTGCGCGTCAGCGCCGAGCGGAACCCGGACAGGTGCGAGCCGCCCTCGTGGGTGTTGATGTTGTTGGCGAACGAGAACACCGACTCCTGGTAGGTGGAGTTCCACTGCATCGCGACCTCGACCTGGCCGTCGCCGGTCTCGTTCTCGAAGAACACCGTCTTGCGGTGCAGCGGGTCCTTGTTCTCGTTCAGGAAGGCGACGAAGTCGACGATCCCGCCCTCGTAGTGGAAGACGTCGCGCTGCCCGGTGGCGCGCTCGTCGATCAGCTCGATCTTCAGGCCGCGGGTGAGGAAGGCGGTTTCCCGCATCCGCTCGGAGAGCGTTTCGTAATCGAGCTCGAGCGTCTCGAAGACCTCGGCGTCAGGCAGGAAGGTGATCGTCGTCCCGGTGCCCTTGACCTTCTCGCCGCGCTCGAGCGAGCCCTGCGGCTCGCCGCGGGCGAACTCCTCGGTCCACTTGTGGCCGTCGCGGTGGATCTCGAGATAGAGATATTCGGAGAGCGCGTTGACGACCGAGACGCCGACGCCGTGCAGGCCCCCGGAGACCTTGTAGCCGCCGTCGCCGAACTTGCCGCCGGCGTGAAGCGTCGTCAGCACGACCTCGGCCGCGGGCTTCTTCTCCTCCTCATGCTCTTCCACCGGGATGCCGCGGCCGTCGTCAACGACGGTGACGCTGTTGTCGGGGTGGATCGTCACCGTGATCTCGTCGCAGTGACCGGCGAGGGCCTCGTCGACGGAGTTGTCGACCACCTCGTAGACGAGGTGGTGCAGGCCGCGGGGGCCGGTCGAGCCGACGTACATGCCGGGGCGCTTGCGCACCGGATCGAGGCCGCGCAGGACGGTGATCTCGCTCGAGCCGTAGTCGGCGTTGGCCGCAGCTTCGGCCTCGGCCTGCTTGTTCGCGGACGCCTCCTCGGCGTCGGCAGCATTCGTGCTGTCTGCCACTAAATCCCTTCGGTCATGGGCTTAAATCGGCCCCATCGGCGGCCTCTGATGAAGCCTGCACGCGCTCAAAGGACGCCCCACGCGACGGTCCCGAGAGACCCCGGTTCCAGACGGTGCGAGGCGTCCGTCCAAGTTCACATAAGTTTATCAGCTTCGGCCCGCGGAAAGCCCGCGCCTTCGCGCCAAAAGTCCTGCAAATCACGCACAAATCTGAGAGCCACTACGGGCGGGTTCAGGCGAGGTCGTGGCGGGCGGCGTCGGCGGTGAACCGCAGCCGCTCCAGGGCCACCTGCGGAGAGCGCTCGGCGAC
>JBKJZF010000014.1:0-11584 GCA_046715315.1 Solirubrobacterales bacterium
GGCCAGCCGAGCTTCGCCCTGAAACCCGACCGTCAGGGGCGGCAGTACCAGCCCTGCGGAAATGGGGCCAAACACCTGGGAGCCTTGGCTTTGCCGCCCGCCGCGTGATCGCGAGCTACTGCTTGCGGCTAGATATCCGAAGGCGGGGTGATCACGAACTTCTTGAAGGGCTTGGTGATCGTCCAGGTCGACGGGGTGCCCGCGGTGAAGTACGCGATGTCGCCTGCTCGCAGCGCGAGGGTCTCGAGCGTGGTCTCCGAGGAGGCTTTTGCAGGCCGCAGCCACCGGATCTCACCGACCTGACTGCCGTCGATCATGAAGGGCTCATAGTCGCTGGAGTCGGTGTCCCGCGTATAGGGTGGACACGGCTCGAAGCGCAGCTCGGATGAGCACGGGACCGGGCTTCCACGAAGGCCTATCCGCGAAGAAGGAGCTTCATATGTCTCGCCGCACTCGTCCCCTCCAGCGTCTGATCGGCCTCGCAGCTTCCGCCGCCCTTCTCTCCGGCTTCGTCGCGCCGACGGCGTTGGCGGGCAACCCCGGGCCCCATTTCACAGCGCACAGCAAAACTGCGACGGTTAGCTGCTCCGGGGGTTCCGGCTTCACGGTGGACGGCAACGCCTTGTTCGGGCAGGAAACCGAGACGGCAGCCTGGAACGCCGGGGACCACGGCACGACCTGCGGTGCCGCGTTGGACTAGCTCCAGCTCAGCGCCTAGTCCCCGTCGCGCGCAACGGCGAAGCCCCTCGCGGTTTTTCACGTAGCAGCGCTGGGCCGCAAGCTGACGTCTTCCCGAGTCGAGCTTCGACCGGCGCGCGGGTCTCGCCCGCCGGCGCTCGCGGGATCGCCCAGTTCATGCCCGCGACCGCAGCCGCCTACGGGCTCCGAGACCCCTTCGACCCCGGCGCCGCGATCGACGCCCAGGCGCAGCTGATGTCGGACCTGCTCGGGCAGTTCGGCTCGGTGTCGCTGGCGCTCGCCGCCTACAACGCCGGGCCGGCAGCGGTCGCGGGGTGTACCTGCGTGCCGCCCTACGCCGAGACCCAGGCCTACGTCGCCCGCATCCTGGCGCTGATCGGCGGCGCCGGCGGGCTCGCGCCGGAGCTCGAGGTGAGGCTGGTCGAGTGAATCCGGGCGCGGGAAACCACTAGCCTGCCCGCGGATGGCGCCCCTCAAGGTCACCTCGATCTCAGAGCTTCAGGGCCTGATCGGCCAGGAGCTTGGGCCCTCGGACTGGGTCGAGATCACCCAGTCGGACATCAACAAGTTCGCCGAGGTCTCCCGCGACGACCAGTGGATTCACGTCGACGTCGAGCGGGCGAAGACCGAGAGCCCCTTCGGGACCACGGTCGCCCACGGCAACCTGACGCTCTCGCTGACCGACGGCTTCCGCGGTCAGCTGATCGAGCAGACCGGGGTGAAGCTGGGCATCAACTACGGCTTCGACAAGGTGCGCTTTCCGGCGCCGGTCCCGGCGGGCTCGAAGGTGCGCGCCCGCGCCGAGGTGATCAGCGTCGACGAGCTCGACGGCGGCTGGTGGCACGTCGTCACCCGCTTCACGATCGAGGTCGAGGGCTCAGACAAACCCTGCTGCGTCGCCGACTCCGTCGGCCGCGCCCTCGTTGCGTAGCTGGCCGGACTACTTGACGGTGAGGGTGCCTTCCATGCCGCCGTCGCGGTGGCCGTCGACGCTGCAGTAGTAGGCGTACTCGCCGGGCTCGAGGTCGGCCTCGAGGTCCGCCGTGCCGCCGCCGGAGATGGTGTCGGTGCAGCCGACCTCGGAGCCGTCCTGCTCGAGGCAGAAGTTGTGCCCCAACGAGGCCGGGTTGTCGAACGTGAACGTGGTCGCGCCGGCGGGCGCGTCGAGCGAGGTCTCGTCGAAGGCGAAGCTGCCGTCGGCGGCCGCGGCCACGGCCACCGCGCCTCCGCCCGCGCCTCCGCCCGCGCCTCCGCCGGTGTCGGCCTCGGTCGTGGACTCGGTGGTGGGCGCCGCCGGGCTGTCGGAGTCGTCGTCCCCGCCACACGCGGCTAGGGAGAAGGAGGCGAGCGCGAGGGCTGCGAACAGGATCAGGGGCTTCTTCATCGCAAATCTTCCTTTCGGGGCTGGCGCGGCCGAGTCTAACGACCGCTGAACGTCGCCTCGCGCTTCTCGAAGAACGCGGTGACCCCCTCGCGCAGGTCCTCGGTCGCCATCGAGTCGGCGATCCCGTGGCGCTCGAGCTGGAGGTGGTCGGCGAGGGTGTTGTCGAGACTGACGCCGACGAGCTGCTTGCACATGCGCACGTAGTGGGGGGCCTTGGCGGCGAGCTTTTCGGCCTTGTCCCGGGCCCGGCCCATCAACTCGGCCGCGGGGACGACCTCGGCGACGATCTTCTCCTCCAGCGCCTGCTGGGCGGAGAGCAGGGGGTCGTTGAGAAGCAGCTCCACGGCCCTCGCGGGCCCCACCATCCGCGGCAGGAAATAGGTCATGCCGCCGTCGGGAGAGGCGCCGATGCGGCCGTAGGCGCAGACGAAGCCCGCATCCTCGGAGGCGATCCGCGTGTCGCACATCAGCGCCAGCGAGAAGCCGGCGCCGGCGGCGACGCCGTTGATCGCCCCGACCACCGGATAGGGGATCCGGCGGAAGTCGATGATCGCCTGGTGCAGCACGTCGGCGGCGCGGCGGACGTCCGAGGGCAGGTCGAAGTCCTCCGAGTCGGCGCCCTGCTTGAACCAGTTGACGTCGCCTCCCGACGAGAAGGCCTTGCCGGCCCCGGTCACGATCAGCGCCCGCAGCGGCGCCCGGTCGGCGAGCCACCCGGAGGCGAGCACCAGCTCGCCGATCATCTCCGGGCTGATCGCGTTGAAGGAGTCGGGACGGTCGAGAGTCAGGGTTCCGATCTCGCCGTCGACCTCGAGCCTCATCGTCTTCAGCTCGGGCGGGGTCGTCTCGGTCATGGCTTCTCCTTTGAGGTCTCGGTGCCAGCGGGCGCGGAGCCTAACCTTAGGTGGATGGGCGAGAGCATCATCGAGCAGCGCAAGCGCCTTCCTGATCAGCCCGGCGTCTACCTGTTCAAGGACGCCGACGGCAAGGTGCTCTACGTGGGCAAGGCGACCTCGATCCGCAAGCGGGTCGCCGGCCACTTCTCGGGCAAGACGTCGATCCGCGACTTCACCCGGCAGGTGGCCTCGATCGACTTCCTCGTCACCGAGAACGAGGCGGAGGCGCTGCTCGCCGAACAGCAGTTCATCAAGCGCCACCGGCCGAAGTTCAACATCCGTCTGCGCGACGACAAGTCGTACCCCTACATCGGGATCAGCCTCGACGAGGAGTTCCCGCGGGTCTACTTCACCCGCGAGCGCCACCGCTCCGGGCGCATCTACTTCGGGCCCTACTCGAACGCCAAGCGCACCCGCGAGACCCTGGACCTGCTCGGCAAGCTATTCCAGTACCGCACCTGCGAGGGGCCCGAGCCCGGGCGGCGCTCGGGCGTTCCCTGCCTCGACCACTACATCAAGCGCTGTCAGGCCCCCTGCGTCGGCTACATCGACCGCGAGGAGTACCGCCGCAACATCGAGGCGATCGTCGGCTTTCTCTCCGGCCGCTACCGCGACGTCGAGCGCGACCTCGAGCGCAAGATGTCCGAGGCGGCCGGCTCGGAGGAGTTCGAGCGGGCGGCGATCTACCGCGACCGCCTGGAGGCGGTCCGCTCGCTGATGCAGCGCCGCAGCGTCACCTCGGAAACGACCGAGAGCGCCGATCTGATCGGGGTCGCCGTCGAAGGCGCCGACGCCAACGCGCAGGTCTTCCAGGTACGCGACGGGATCCTCGCCGAGCGCCACGGCTTCTACCTCGCGAACGCGGGAGAGCGCGACGAGGCCGAGGTGGCGGAGGAGTTCGTCGCCCAGTACTACTCGGCCTCCCCGGTGGTGCCACGGCTGATCGTCGTCGGCGAGGCCTTGCGCGAGCGGGCGCCGCTGCTGGCCGAGGCGCTCTCGGTGCAGCGCGGCAGCGCCGTCGAGGTCCGGGTCGCCGAGCGCGGCGACAAGCGGCGCCTGCGCGAGCTCGCCGAGCGCAACGCGCGGCTGGCCCTGGCCCAGGACCGCCTGCGCAGCGAGCGCCGGCGCCGGCAGCGGGTCGAGGCGCTCTCCGAGCTGCAGGAGGCGCTCGGCACCGAGCGGCTTCCGGTCCGGGTCGAGGGCTTCGACGTCTCCAACCTCGGGCCCGAGCACACCGTCGCCTCGATGGTGGTGTTCGAGGGCGGGGCGCCGAAGAAGTCCGACTACCGCCGCTTTCGGATCCGGGGCGACCGCTCGGCCGGGCCCGACGACTTCTCCTCGATCGAAGAGGTGCTGAGCCGGCGGCTGGCGCGCCACTCGGACCAGGCGGACCTCTCGCCGCACGAATCCGACCGCGACGACAGCTTCGCCGCGATGCCCGACCTGATCGTGATCGACGGCGGCAAGGGTCAGCTCGCGGCCGGGATGCGAGCGCTGGCGCCGCTGATCGAAGCCAACATCGCCGGGGCGGGCGAGGTCGCGGTCGTCGGCCTCGCCAAGCGGGTGGAGGAGGTCTTCGTCCCCGGCCGCTCGCAACCGCTGCCGATTCCGCGAGACTCGGAGGCGCTGCGGCTGCTGCAGCGGGTGCGCGACGAGGCGCACAGGTTCGCGATCGAACACCATCGCGGCCGGCGAGACCAGGCGATGACCCACTCCCTGCTGGACGAGCTGCGCGGGGTCGGGCCGGTGCGGAAGCGGGCGCTGCTGAAGCACTTCGGCTCGCCGGATCGGCTGGTCGGCGCCAGCCGCGAGGAGTTCGAGGCCGTCCCCGGCCTGCCCGGCAAGCTCGCCCGCGACATCCACCGCCAGCTGAACAAGGCCGGATGAGCGAGCCCGCGCAGTCCACCCGTCCCGTCGACCTGGTGGTGATCACCGGCTACTCGGGGGCGGGCAAGTCCGAGGCGATCGCCGCCTTCGAGGACGGCGGCTACTTCTGCGTCGACAACCTGCCGCCGCGGATGATCGGCGCCCTCGGCGAGCTCTTCCGCCACGAGGGCAGCGGCGTGCGCCGGGCGGCGGTCGTCTCCGACGTGCGCGGCGGCTCCTACTTCCAGGGCCTTTCGGCCGTGCTCGAGGAGCTGCGGGCCGGGGGGCTCGACCCGCGCGTGCTCTTCCTCGAGGCGAGTGAGGAGTGCCTGGTGGACAGGTTCAAGGAGACCCGCCGGCGCCACCCGCTGGCCCCGGACGGCCGGGTGCTCGAGGGCATCCGCTCCGAGCGCGAGATCCTGGCGCCGCTGCGGGAGCGGGCCGACCTCGTGATGGACACCTCCGATCTCACCGGGGCGATGCTGAGGCGACGGGTCTCGACCGAGATGCTCGGCCCCAGCGGGCCGGCGCAGCTGGCGCTGACGATCCTCACCTTCGGCTTCAAGAACGGCCCCCCGCGGGACGCTGACCTGATCTTCGACGTCCGCTTCCTGCCCAACCCGCACTACCGCGAGGACCTTCGCCCCCTGACCGGGCGCGATCCGAAGGTCGTCGAGCACGTCGAGGCAGGCGACCTGGCGGGCGAGTTCTACCAGCGCCTGCTGCCGCTGCTCGACTTCCTGCTGCCCGCCTACGTGGCCGAGGGCAAGTCCCACCTGACGATCGCGATCGGCTGTACGGGCGGCCGCCACCGCTCCGTCGCGATCGCCGATCGGGTGGCCCAGCACCTCTTCGGGCGCGAGGACCTGGTGCTGAGGGTCGTCCATCGAGACGTCGAGCTCGACTGACGGCGCCGACCCTCTCGGCTGTCCGCGCCGGTCGAAGCTCATAATCCCGCCGGTGAGCGAGCCCGTGATCCGCGTCAGCGGCCTGCGCAAGGCCTACGGCGAGACCGAGGCGGTCCGCGGGCTCGACATCGAGGTGGAGTCCGGCGAGGTGTTCGCCTTCCTTGGGCCCAACGGCGCCGGCAAGACGAGCACGGTCGAGATCCTCGAGGGCTACCGCAAGCGCAGCGCCGGCGAGGTCAGCGTGCTCGACCTCGATCCGGCGGACGCCGATCGCGACTGGCGTGCGCGCATCGGCATCGTCCTTCAGCAGAGCAAGACGCACCCAGAGCTGACGGTCCGCGAGACGCTCGAGCTGTTCGCGGGCTATTACCCGAGTCCGCTCGCGGTGCCCGAGACGATCTCGCAGGTCGGACTCGAAGAGAAGGCCGAGACCCGCGTCGGGCGTCTCTCCGGCGGCCAGCAGCGCCGTCTCGATGTCGGGATGGCGCTGGTCGGCGACCCGGAGCTGCTCTTCCTCGACGAGCCCACGACCGGCTTCGACCCGTCGGCGAGACGCCAGTTCTGGGGAGTGATCGAGGGCCTGCGGGAGCTCGGCAAGACGGTCTTCCTCACCACCCACTACATGGAGGAGGCGCAGCGCCTCGCTGACCGGGTGGCGATCATCGTCGCCGGGCGCGTGGTCGCGGAGGGCACGCCCACCGACCTCGGGGGGCGCGAGACGGCTGCAGCCGCGATCAGGTTCCGCTTGCCCGCCGGCAGCGATTTGGCCGACCTGCCGGAAGGTGTCGGGGTCGCGGCAACCGAGGGCGGGCTCGCCTCGCTGAGCGCGGAACGGCCGGTCGAGGCGCTGCACCGGCTCACGGGCTGGGCGCTCGAGCGGGGCGTCGACCTCGATGGCCTGGAGGTGCGGCGCCCGAGCCTCGAGGACGTCTATCTCCAGCTCACGGGCGGCTCTGAGCCGGAGCAAGAGTGAGCTCCGCCCGGCTCGCGCTGCACCAGTTCCGCTTCGACCAGAAGACCTTCTGGCGGAACCCGGCGTCGGTCGGGTTCACGGTGCTGTTCCCGGTGATGTTCCTGGTGCTCTTCGAGCTGCTCTTCGGCAGCGGCTCCCTGCAGGGCCTTGACGTCGACAGCAGCACCTACTACGTGCCGGCGATCATCACCCTGGCCGTCATCTCGGCGACCTTCCAGAACCTGGCGATGTCGGTCACGATCGACCGCGAGAACGGCCTGCTGAAGCGAACGCGGGGGACGCCGCTGCCGAGCTGGGCGTTCATCGCCGGACGCGTCGGCAACTCGGTGACGGTGGCGATGATCATGCTGGCGCTGGTCGCGCTGCTGGGCCGGATCGCCTACGGCGTCGGGATTCCCTGGGAGCGACTGCCCGCCGTGCTGATCACCCTCGCCATGGGCGCGGCGACGTTCTCATGCCTGGGCCTGGCGCTGACGGCCGTGATCCCCTCGCAGGGGGCGGCGGCGCCGATCACGAACCTCGTCATATTCCCGCTCTACTTCCTCTCCGGCGTGCTCGTGCCCGAGAGCGAGATTCCGGATGGCGTCATCCAGTTCTCCGCGATCTTCCCCGTGCGACACTTCTTCGAGGCCTTCTTTGAGGCCTGGAACCCGCTGACGACGGGGGCCGGCTTCGAGTGGGGCGATCTCGCCGTCGTCGCCGCCTGGGGGGTCGCGGGCCTGGTGGTCGCGCTGTTCACCTTTCGCTGGGAGCCGCGGGCCTGATCGATGTCCTCTTCAGGGCGTGGATAGGGTGCGGGCGTGATTCACCACGTCAGCCTCGAGGTCTCGGACCTCGAGCGCAGCGGCAGGTTCTACGACGCGGTGCTCCATCCCCTGGGCTGGCGCCGCCACGTCGACTCCGACGAGCGTGCCGCCTGGGGCATCGTCCGCCCGATCTTCTACGTCGTCGAGCGCCGAGGGGCCCGCGCCGGGGGCGGGCACGTGTGCTTTGCCGCCAACGGCATCTCGGCGGTCAAGGCCGGCTGGGAGGGGGGCGTCGAGGCCGGCGGCACCAACCAGGGTGACCCTGGGCAGCGACCCGAGTACGGTCCCACGTACTACTCGGCATATCTGCGCGACCCCGACGGGCACCGGATCGAGATCGCGGTCGGGATCTACTAGGCAAGGCACGACAGGAGGATCAATGGCAACTGTGAAGGTGGGCATCAACGGCTTCGGGCGGATCGGGCGGAACCTGTTCCGCGCCGCGCACGAGGCGGGCTCGGAGCTGGAGTTCGTCGCCGTCAACGACATCACCGACACCCACACGCTCGCTCACCTGCTCAAGTACGACTCGGTCCTCGGGCGCTTCCCGGGAGAGGTCTCCCACTCGGACTCCTCGCTGACGGTCGACGGCGACGAGATTCGGGTGCTCTCCGAGCGCGACCCGGCGCAGCTGGGCTGGGGAGATCTCGGCGTCGACGTCGTAATCGAGTCCACCGGCCTGTTCACCAAGCGCGACGACGCCGCCAAGCACCTCGAGGCGGGAGCGAAGAAGGTGATCATCTCGGCCCCGGCGACCGATCCCGACGTGACCGTCGCCCTCGGCGTCAACTTCGACGGCGCCTACGACTCCGACGCCCACCACATCATCTCCAACGCCTCCTGCACCACCAACTGCCTGGCGCCGCTGGCGAAGGTGATCCACGACTCGGTCGGCCTCGAGCACGGGCTGATGACGACGATCCACGCCTACACCGCCGACCAGCGCCTGCAGGACATGCCTCACAAGGACCTGCGCAGGGCCCGGGCGGCGGCGCTCAACCTGATCCCGACGACGACCGGTGCGGCCAAGGCCGTCGGCCTCGTCCTGCCCGAGCTCGACGGCAAGCTGAACGGCATCGCCATGCGCGCCCCGGTCGCCACCGGGTCGGTCGTCGACCTCGTCTGCCAGGTCTCGCGCGAGACCAGCGCCGAGGAGATCAACGCCGCGGCGAGGGATGCCGCCGATGGCCCGATGGCGGGGATCCTCGCCTACACCGAGGACCCGATCGTCTCCACCGACATCGTCGGCGACCCGCACTCGTCGGTGTTCGACGCCGGCCAGACGATGGTCATGGAGGGCACCCTGGTCAAGGCAGTCTCCTGGTACGACAACGAGTGGGGCTACTCCAACCGCTGCATCGAGCTCGCGGCCCGGGTGCTCGAGCCGAAGGCGGCGGCAGTCGGAGCTTGAGCACCGGGCTGACCCGCGGCACCTTCGCCAAGGCGAGCGTGCGCGAGGCTGACGCCGACGGCCGCCGGGTGCTGACCCGGGTCGACTTCAACGTGCCGCTAGCCGACGGCGCGATCACCGACGACGCGAGGATCCGCGCCGCGCTGCCGACGATCGAGCTGCTGCGCGAGCGCGGGGCGTCGCTGGTCCTGGTCTCGCATCTGGGCCGCCCCGACGGGGTCGACCCGGCGCTCTCGATGGCCCCGGTCGCCGAGCGCCTCTCCGAGCTGATCGGCTCCGACGTGCGCCTCGCTCCGGCGGTCGTCGGCGACGAGGTCGAGCGCGAGGCCGCCGCCCTCGGCCGCGGCGAGGTGCTGCTGCTGGAGAACAGCCGCTTCGAGCCCGGGGAGACGGCCAACGATCCCGGGCTGGCCAGGCACCTCGCGGCGCTCGCGGAGCTGTTCGTCAACGACGCCTTCGGCGCCGCCCACCGCGCCCACGCGAGCACCGAGGGAGTGGCCCACCTGCTCCCCGCCTACGCGGGGCTGCTGCTGGAGCGCGAGGTGCGCGAGCTGACCGCGGTCCGCGACGATCCCCGGCGCCCGCTGTGCGTCGTCCTCGGCGGGGCCAAGGTCTCGGACAAGAGCGAGGTCCTGTCGGCGCTGCTCGAGATCGCCGACGAGCTGCTGGTCGGCGGGGCGATGTGCTTCAGCTTCTTTCGCGCCGAGGGGATCGAGACCGGCGACTCGCTGGTCGAGGCCGCCGGGGTGGAGCTGGCCCGCGAGGTGCTGGAGCGCGCCGGCGGCGCGCGGGCCGAGCTGCGCCTGCCCGTGGATCTGGTGATCGCCGACCGCTTCGCGGCCGATGCCGAGCGCAGGGTGCTCGACTCAGTCGAGGTCCCGGAGGGCTGGATGGGGCTCGACATCGGCCCGCGCAGCGCCGCCGCCTACAGTGAGGCCGTGAGCGCGGCCGGCACGGTCTTCTGGAACGGGCCCATGGGCGCCTTCGAGATGGACCCCTTCGCGGCCGGCACGCGGGCCGTCGCCGAGGCCGTCGCCGAGGCCCGCGGCACGACCGTGGTCGGAGGAGGCGATTCGGCCGCGGCGCTGGCGGCCTTCGGGCTCGCCGAGAAGGTCGACTGGCTGTCCACCGGCGGCGGGGCCTCGCTGGAGCTGATGGAGGGCCGGTGGCTGCCCGGGGTGGAGGCGCTAATGGATGCGGAGGGTGCGAGGTGAGGTGCTTTAGCACCGAAAGCGGCATGTCAGGCGGCGAAGCCGCCGCAGGTGGTTCATGAGCGAGCGCACGCCGCTGATCGCGGCCAACTGGAAGATGAACAAGCTGCGGGCCGAGGCCGGCGCCTTCCTCGACTCCTTGTTGCCGCGCGCGGCAGAGCTGGAGGGGGTCGAGATGATCGTCTGCCCCCCGTACACGGCGCTTGACGTCACGGTCGAGCGCTGTCGCGGGAGCGCGGTTCGCGTCGCCGCGCAGAACATGCACTTCGAGGCGGCCGGCGCGTTCACGGGCGAGGTCTCGGCGGCGATGCTCGCCGGCGCCGGCGCCGACGCGGTCGTGCTCGGGCACTCCGAGCGCCGGGCGCTGTTCGCCGAGACGGACGAGGCGCTGTCGCGGAAGGTGCCGGCGGCGCTGGAGGCCGGTTTGGTGCCGATCCTCTGCGTCGGCGAGACCGAGGCCCAGCGCGACGCCGAGGAGACCGAGAAGGTGCTGCGCTCGCAGCTCGAGGCGGATCTGGCGGCGACGGACACGGCCAGCCTGGGCGAGGTCGTCGTCGCCTACGAGCCGATCTGGGCGATCGGCACCGGCCGCACCGCCACCCCGGACCAGGCCCAGCAGGCGGTCGCCTTCCTGCGGTCGCTGCTGGCGGCGCGCGATCCCGCCGCGGCGGAGGCGGTTCGGATCCTCTATGGCGGCTCGATGAAGCCCTCCAACGCGGCCGAGCTGTTGGCGCAGGCGGACATCGACGGCGGGCTCGTCGGCGGCGCCAGCCTCGACCCGGGCGACTTCGCCGCGATCTGCGAAGCGGCGGCATGAGCCTTGCCGACGGCCCGGGGGCGATCCCGGTGCCATCGCTGGCGCTGGTGATCCTCGACGGCTGGGGGATCGCTCCGCCGGGGCCCGGCAACGCGATCGAACAGGCCCACACCCCGGTGTTCGACGAGCTCTGGTCCGGCTACCCGCACACGCGGCTGTCGGCGTGCGGAGCCGACGTCGGCCTGCCCGAGGGACAGATGGGCAACTCCGAGGTCGGACACCTCAACCTCGGGGCGGGGGCGGTCGTCAAACAGGACCTGGCGCGGATCGACGAGGCGATCGCCGACGGCAGCTTCTTTCGCAACGAGGCGCTGCGCGCGGCCTGTGCCGCCGCCCGCGAGGGGCCGAACGGGCGCCTGCAGATGATCGGGCTCGTCTCCGATGGGGGCGTTCACTCCGGCTGGTCGCACGTCCGGGCTCTGGTCGAGCTCGCCGCGCGCGAGCAGGTGCCCGACCCCGTGGTCCACGTCTTCACCGACGGCCGCGACACGCTGCCGACCTCCGGCGCCGGCTACGTCGCCCAGCTGCAGGGATGGCTCGACGAGTTCGGCGGCAGGATCGGCACGGTCTGCGGCCGCTACTGGGGGATGGACCGCGACAACCGCTGGGAGCG
>JBKJZF010000015.1:0-4146 GCA_046715315.1 Solirubrobacterales bacterium
CCGCCACCGAGGCCGACGAGAGCGCGAACGCGGTACCCGAGTACTTCGTCCTTCGCGACCACCCCGAGCTCTCAGGCGATCAGATTACGGACCCGAAGCCGTCCTCGGACCCGAACACCAACCAGCCCAACGTCACCTTCGGCTTCACCGACGAGGGCCAGCAGGCCTTCCAGGAGGTCACCCGGCGGATCGCTCAGCGCGGGCAGGCGAACGCCCCCCTGGCGATCTGCTCGCAGCCGCAGGGCGGGGCTCAGTACTCGGACAGCTTCGCGATCGTCCTCGACAACGAGATCGTCTCCCGGCCGATCATCGACTTCTGCGAGAACCCCGACGGCATCGATGGCCGCACCGGGGCCCAGATCTCCGGCAGCTTCACCCTGACCGAGTCCCAGGACCTGGCCAAGTTCCTGCAGATCGGGGCCCTGCCGGTGAACCTGACGCTGATCAGCCAGAGCACCGTCTCGGCGACCCTCGGCTCAGAGGCGCTCGACCAGGGCCTGAAGGCCGGGCTGTTGGGGCTCGCCCTCGTCCTGCTCTTCCTGATCGCCTACTACCGGGTCCTCGGCGTCGTCGCCGGCCTCGGGCTGCTGGTCTACGCGATCTTCTTCTTCGCCCTGATGAAGCTGATCCCGGTGACGCTGACGCTCCCCGGGATCGCCGGCCTGGTGCTGACGATCGGGGTCGCGGCCGACGCCAACGTGGTCATCTTCGAGCGAATCAAGGAGGAGGTTCGCGGCGGCAAGTCGATCGCCTCGGCGATCGCCACCGGCTACCGCAAGGGCATCGCGACGATCATCGACGCCAACGTGATCACCCTGATCACGGCGTTCATCCTGTTCGTGCTGGCGAGCGCCGGGGTGAAGGGATTCGCCTTCACCCTGGGGATCGGCACGATTGTCTCGCTGTTCACCGCGGTCCTGTTCACGCAGGCGATCCTCGGCCTCTTCGGGCGAGCGCGGTTCATGAGCTCGCCCGCTGCGCTGGGCGCGGGCGAGGAGCGGGTCCGGTGGAGCTTCGACTTCGTCGGCGCGAGCCGCTGGTTCTTCACGATCTCGGGCCTGATCATCAGCATCGGTGCGATCGCCTTCGCGACCAAGCAACTGAACCTGGGGATCGACTTCGAGTCGGGCACCCGGATCACCGCCAGCCTCTCCCAGCCGGCCAGCGGCGAGGACGTCCGCAACCTGCTCGTCGCCGAGGGGATCGGCGGCGCGGACACGGCGGAGGTCCAGGAGCAAGAGGCCGCCGAGGGCTCGGACTTCGGTGACAACGTCGTCCAGATCCAGGCCAAGATCCCGCCCGAGGAGATCGGGCTGGTGCAGGACGCCCTCGACAAGGAGTTCGGCCTCGCGGCCTCGGGCCAGGGCTTCGACTCGCAGAGCATCGGGCCGACCTTCGGCGCCCAGATCGCCCGCAGCGCGATCATCGCGATCATCTTCTCGCTGCTGGTGATCTCGGCCTACGTCGCGATCCGCTTCGAGGGCAAGTACGCGGTGCCGGTGCTGATCGCGCTGGTGCACGACATCCTCATCACCGGCGGCGTCTACGCCGTGGTGGGACAGGAGGTGTCGAGCGCAACCGTCGCGGCCTTCCTGACGATCCTCGGTTACTCGATGTACGACACGGTGATCATCCTCGACCGGATCCGCGAGAACGTGCCGCGGATGCCGCGCGCGGCGTTCTCGCAGATCGTAAACCGCTCGATGAACGAGGTGCTGACCCGGTCGCTGATCACCGGCCTCTCGACCGTCTTTTTGATCGGCGTGCTGCTGGTCTTCGGCGGCGAGACGCTGCGCGACTTCGCCTTCGCGATGATGGTCGGCGTCGCCTCGGGTACCTACTCGTCGCTGTTCATCGCCGCCCCCGTGCTCACCGAGTGGAAGGAGCGCGAGCCCGTCTACCGCAGCCGCCGCGCCCGGATCCAGGAGGCGATGGGCTTCGTGCCCGTCTTCCCCGAGGACAACGTCGTCGCGCGCATCGACGAGGTCGAACGCCACGTCCCCGGAGCCGGGGCCGGCGCCGGGGTCCCGGAGCCCGCCCGCCCGGCGATACAGCCGGCGCCCACCAAGGAGCCCGTCGCGACCGCGACCGACCCGGTCGAGCGGGCGGCGTCCGTCGCCCCCGAGAAGGGCGAGCAGAAGCCCAAATCGCGCCGCAGCCGCCAGAAGCGCCGTCGAAAGCACGGGAGGAATCGCTGATGGCCGCTCTCGTCTGGTTCACCACAGGTGTCGCGCTTTGGCACTTCACCGTCTTCATCCCGGACCGATTCTGGGCCGGGATCGTCGGCGCCTTCCTCGGCGCGTCCGTCGGCGCGATGGTCTCCGGGGCGATCGCCCAGGTCGTCATGGGCAGGGGCATCGGCGAGACCGACATCGTCACCCTGATCGTCGCCATCCCCGGCGCCCTGATCGGGCTCGGGGTGATCTACGCCCTCGGCGTGCGGGCCGAGGCCGCCGAGCGCCAGCCCGCGACCTAGGTGGTGGTCGTTTCCACCTCGGGCGGCTCGCGCAGCGTCTGCAGCACCGTGCAGTAGCGCTCGGTCTTGGAGATCAGGGCGGCGATCTCCTCGCTGCCGGCGGCGGGAGCGTCGACCTCGAAGCGCATCCGGATCGCCTCGAAGCCAACCGCCGCCTCGCGCGAGACGCCGAGGGTGCCGCTGAGGTCGATGTCGCCCTCGACGTGAACCTCGATCCGCTCGGCCTCGACCCCGGTCGCCGCGGCGACCATCTGGCAGGTGATCTGGGCGCAGGCGGCGAGCGCCCCGAGCAACAGGTCGCCCGAGCAGGCGGCGGTGCCCGGGCCGCCGACGCCGGCGTGGGCCTGCGCCTCCTGGATCGCGCGGCCGGTGTCGACCGAGCAGGCGGTCGCCGCGTCCTGCTCGCTGGCGCGTGCCCTCAGCGTGATTCGCGAGGCCTCCGGCTCCGCGCGGTAGCGCTCCTTCAGTGGTCGTTGCAGCTCGCGCAGGTCGATCTCAATCCACCCCGGCACGCAGTATCCACCGCCGGGGGCGATTCCGTCGGGTCGCGGCCCTAGGTTCAGACGGTGGCCGCGCCTGCATCCGCCCGTCAGGCCCCCGAGGGCTCCTTCAGCCTGGAGCCCTACGCCTACTCGGAGGCGCGCGCGCTGGCCCAGGAGCTGGGCCTGCCCGAGCCGGTGGCCGTGACCCTGGTGCGCCGGGGGTATCGCACGGTGGCCGCGGCGCGGGCGTTCCTCGAGGCCAGCGAGAGCCACGACCCGTTCGAGTTCGACGGTATGGCCGAGGTCGTCGAGCGGCTGCGGGCAGCCGCCTCCTCCGGGCGTCAGATCACCGTCCACGGCGACTACGACGCCGACGGGGTCTGCTCGACGGCGATCCTCGTCTCCGCCCTGCGGGCGCTGGGGGCGCGCTGCGACTGGTTCATCCCCGACCGCCTCGCCGACGGCTACGGACTGACAGCCGAGGGGATCGAGGGCCTGGGTGAGCGCGGCACCGAAGTGCTGATCACGACCGACTGCGGGATCACCTGCGCGGACGAGGTCGGCGCCGCCGTGGCCGCGGGCATGGAGGTGACCGTCACCGACCATCACCAGCCGCAAGAGCGGCTGCCGGACTGTCCGATCCTGCACCCGGCCGTCAGCGGCTATCCCTGCCCCGACCTGTGCGCGACGGGGGTGGCCTACAAGCTCTCGGCAGCCCTTCAGGGGGAGGCGGCCGATTCCGACCTGGACCTGGTGGCGCTGGCGACCGTCGCCGACCTGGTGCCGCTGCGGGGCGAGAACCGCGCGCTCGTGCGCCGCGGCCTCGAGGTCGCCCGGCGGGCGCGGCGACCCGGCATGCGAGCGCTGATGGCCGCCGCCAGGATCGAGCCCGAGCGCCTCGACGAGGGTGACTTCGCCTTCAGGCTGGCCCCGCGGATCAACGCCGCCGGCCGCCTGTACCGCGCCGATGCCGGGGTCGAGCTGATGTTGACCGGGGAGGTGGGCCGCGCCGAGGAGATCGCCGCCGAGCTGGACCGGGTCAACCACGAGCGCCGCGACACCGAGACCGAGGTGCTGCGGGGCGCCGAGGCCGCCTGGCGCGAGCTTCCGGCCGATCTCGCCGAGGCGCCGGGCCTGGTGATCGCCGGCGCCGGCTGGCATCCGGGCGTCGTCGGCATCGTCGCCTCG
>JBKJZF010000016.1:0-4710 GCA_046715315.1 Solirubrobacterales bacterium
GAGGGGAACAATTCAGGTCAATAGTAAAATTAGCGACTTAATAAAGAGCAAAGGTTCCGCTGAGGCGGCGATCCGCGACGGCAGATCGGCGTGGG
The DNA here is from genome assembly GCA_046715315.1 of Solirubrobacterales bacterium. Classification (GTDB taxonomy): domain Bacteria; phylum Actinomycetota; class Thermoleophilia; order Solirubrobacterales; family 70-9; genus JBDTSW01. The sequence continues at coordinate 96 of JBKJZF010000016.1, forward strand.
CCCCCGCCCGGCCCCCCACCCACCCCGCCCCCCCCGGCCGCGACGCGGAGGTGGCGGCGGGCAGTAATTCGGCGGCGGGCAGTGGTTCCGAGGAGGCGGCGGCCGACGTCACCGCCGACCTCGACGGCCTGCTCGAGGACGTCAAGCGCGAGCGCGACTCCTACCTCGAGCTTGCCAAGCGCGCGCGGGCCGACTTCGACAACTACCGCAAGCGGTCTGCCCGCGAGGCTTCCGAGGCCGAGCGGCGCGGCCGCTCGGGCCTGGCCAAGGCCCTGCTACCGAGCCTTGACAACCTCGAGCGCGCCCTGCACTCGGCCGAGGCGGCGCCCGAGGGCTTGGCGCAGGGAGTGGAGCTGGTCTACCGCGAGCTGCGCGAGGCGCTGGCAGGCGCGGGCGTGGAGGCCTATGACCCGACCGGCGAGAGCTTCGATCCGGCCTGGCACGAGGCGGTCACGACCCGACCCGCCGAGGGTGCCGAGCCCGGGACCGTCGTGGAGACGCTGGCGAAGGGCTATCGCCTCGACGATCAGGTCCTGCGCGCGGCCAAGGTAGTCGTCGGCGAGTAAAGCCATGGCGCGCGATTTCTACGAGGTGCTGGGGGTGCCCAAGGGCGCCTCCGCCGAGGAGATCAAGAAGGCGTACCGCAAGCTAGCCCGCGACTACCACCCCGACCGCAACCCCGACGACGCCGGCGCCGAGGAGCGCTTCAAGGAGGTCCAGGAGGCCTACGACGCGCTCTCCGACCCCGAGAAGCGCAAGCAGTACGACGCCGGCGGGATGTTCGGAGGGCGGGCGGGCTTCGGTCGCGGCCCCGGCGGCCCCGGGGGAGGCTTCAGCTCCGACATCGGCGACATCTTCTCGACCATCTTCAACCGCCGCCCGGGCGCCGGCCAGGAGCAGATGCGCGGTCGCGATCTGGAGACCGAGGTGCGTCTGAGCTTCGACCAGGCGATGCAGGGCACCGAGGTCGTGGTCACGGTCCCCAAGCAGTCGACCTGCGCGACCTGCGGCGGCAGCGGCGCCGAGCCCGGGACGTCACCGATCGTCTGTCCTCGCTGCGGCGGGCGCGGGATCGACTCCGAGAGCCAGGGGTTATTCTCGATCAGCCAGCCCTGCCCGCAATGCGGCGGGCGCGGCCAGATCATCGAGACGCCGTGCCACACCTGCGGCGGCTCGGGGGTCACGCTTCAGCGCAAGCGCTACCGGGTGAAGGTCCCACCCGGGGTCCGCGACGCAACCAGGATCCGTGTCGCCGGCAAGGGCGAGGACGGACCGCTCGGCGGACCGTCGGGCGACCTCTACGTGGTCACCCGGGTCGAGCCTTCGCCGGTGTTCAAGCAACGGCCGGACGGCAACCTCGAGGTGACCGTGCCGATCACCGTCGCCGAGGCGATCCAGGGGGGGGCGGTCGAGGTGCCGACGCTGACCGCAACCAAGCGGATCCGCGTGCCGGCGGGCACCCAGCACGGGACGGTGCAACGGCTGCGTGGCGAGGGGCCGCCGAAGCCGGGCGGCGGCGGCCGCGGCGACATCTACTACCGGCTCGAGATCGAGGTCCCGCGAGATCTGTCCAGCGAGCAGCGGCGGGCGCTCGAGGGCTTCGCCGAGACGATGAACGACCACGACCCGCGTGAACGCCTGCTGCGGGATGCATCCGGGCGGTCGGCGACAGTTGGGAGCGAGGCATGAGCGCCAGCGATGCAGACGCACGCGCACGCGCCGGGCGGGTCGGGCGGCGGGCGACGCGGACGACGACGACGGCCAGCTTCGACCGCAACCGGGGCGTGTTCATGATCTCGGTGGCCGCCGAGCTGGCGGAGATGCACCCGCAGACGCTGCGGATGTACGAGGCGCGCGGGCTGATCACGCCCCAGCGCTCGCCGAAGAACACCCGTCTGTACTCCCAGGAGGACGTCGACCGGCTGCGCCGGATCCAGAGGATGACCGCGGAGGAAGGCTTGAACCTCGCCGGGGTCGAGACCGTGCTCGAGCTGGAACTGCAGCTCGAGCGTGCTCGGCGTGAGCTGGAGCGGATGCGCGACCGAGCGGCGGAGCTGGAGCGGCGCATGTTCGAGGAGGTCGAGCGGGTGCGGCGGGGCGGGCGGGCGGAGCTCGTTCCCTACCGCGCCTACGAGACCAAGGGGATCACGCCCGAGGCCGAGGGGCCGATCGCGATCCCGATCCAGCGCGCCGCGCGACGGCGCTCCTCCGAGACGACCGAGTAGCGCCGTCGGGCGCGGTAATCGGAGACGCTGGCGAAGCGAAGCCGACGGAGGTCGCCGCGCCGGAGCGGGCGCTGGCGGTGGCGCTGGCCGCCGGCAGGATCGCGATCGGAGCGGGGATCTGGCTTGCGCAGACCGTAGTTCCAAACACGTCCCACGGCGAATTCGCGACCATGGTTACCCTAAGTCGAACCCACTTAGATTTCTTGATTTTGCGTGAGTGAATTGCTAGCCTGCACACATGCAAGCGGACCGATTTACGATCAAGTCCCAGGAGGCCGTCGCCGAGGCCCAGCGGCTCGCGGCCGCCGCGCGCAACCCCGAGGTGGTTCCGCAGCATCTGCTGCTGGCGCTGCTCGAACAGGAGGAGGGCTTCGCCGGTGCCGCGCTGCGCAAGCTCTCCGCCGACGTCGCGGCGATCACCCAGCGGGCCCGGGCCGCGATCGCCGAGCTGCCGACGGTCAGCGGCGATGCGGCTGCCGAGCCGCGGCCCTCCCAGAGCTTCCTCGAGGTACTGCAGCGAGCCGAGAAGGAGATGTCCGCCCTCGGCGACTCCTACATCTCCGTCGGCCACCTGCTCTTGGCCCTGGCGGACAAGTCCTCGCCGACCGCCGACCTGCTTCCAGACCGCGAGTCGCTGGCTAAGGCCGTCGCCGAGACGCAGGGCCCGAGCCGGGTGACCTCGCCCAACGCCGAGGAGATGGCGGAGGCGCTGGAGAAGTTCGGCCGCGACCTGACCGCCGCGGCGCGGGCGGGCAAGCTCGACCCGGTGATCGGCCGCGACGAGGAGATCCGCCGCGTGATCCAGGTGCTGTCGCGGCGGACCAAGAACAACCCCGTGCTGATCGGGGACCCCGGCGTCGGCAAGACCGCGATCGTCGAGGGCCTCGCCCAGCGCATCGTCGAGGGCGACATCCCCGAGTCGCTCCGCGACCGCAGGGTGATCGCGCTCGACATCGGCTCCCTGCTAGCCGGGTCGAAGTACCGGGGCGAGTTCGAGGAGCGGCTGAAGGCCGTCCTCAACGAGATCAAGAACGCCGCGGGCGAGATTGTCCTCTTCATCGACGAGCTGCACACGATCGTCGGCGCCGGCGCGGCCGAGGGCGCTGTGGACGCCGCCAACCTGCTGAAGCCGATGCTCGCCCGCGGCGAGCTGCGGGCAGTCGGCGCGACCACGCTGGACGAATACCGCAAGCACATCTCCAAGGACGCGGCGCTGGAGCGGCGCTTCCAGCCGGTGTTCGTCGGCGAGCCCGACATCAACGACACGATCGCCATCCTCCGCGGCCTCAAGGAGCGTTACGAGGTGCACCACGGCGTTCGCATCACCGACCCCGCGATCGTCGCCGCGGCGACGCTCTCGGAGCGCTACATCGCCGATCGCTTCCTCCCCGACAAGGCGATCGACCTGATCGACGAGGCCGCCTCGAAGGTGAAGATGGAGATCGAGTCCTCGCCGATCGAGCTGGACGAGGTCGAGCGCCGGATCCAGCAGCTCGAGATCGAGAAGCAGGCGTTGTCGAAGGAGAAGGACAAGGCCTCGGAGGCACGGCTGCAGGCGATCGAGGCCGAGCTCGCCGAGCTGCAGGAGAGCGCCTCCGAGATGAAGGCCCGCTGGCAGGCCGAGAAGGCCGCGATCGAGGCGATCAAGGCCGCCAAGGCCCAGCTCGAGGAGGCCCACCGCGAGGCGGAGCGGGCCGAGCGCGAGCAGAACCTCGAGCGCGCCGCGGAGCTTCGCTACGGCGAGATCCCCGAGCTCTTCAAGACCCTCGCCGAGCAGGAGGAGCGCCTCAAGCAGCTCCATGCCGAGGGCGGTTCGATGCTGACCGAGGAGGTGACCGAGTCCGACATCGCCGAGGTCATCTCCAAGTGGACCGGGATCCCGGTCTCCCGCCTGCTCGAGGGCGAGGTCTCAAAGCTGATTCAGATGGAGGAGCGCCTGCACGAGCGCATCGTCGGCCAGGACGAGGCGGTCGAGGCCGTCTCCAACGCCCTGCGGCGCTCACGCGCCGGCCTCGCCGACCCGAACCAGCCGATCGGGAGCTTCCTCTTTTTGGGCCCCACCGGCGTCGGCAAGACCGAGCTGGCGAGGGCGCTCGCCAACTTCATGTTCGACTCCGAGCAGGCGATCGTCCGCGTCGACATGTCCGAGTACATGGAGAAGCACACCGTCGCCCGCCTGATCGGCGCCCCGCCGGGCTACGTCGGCTACGAGGAGGGCGGTCAGCTCACCGAGTCCGTGAGACGCCGGCCCTACTCGGTGATCCTCCTCGACGAGATCGAGAAGGCGCACCACGACGTCTTCAACGTCCTCCTGCAAATTCTCGACGACGGGCGGCTCACCGATGGCCAGGGCCGCACCGTCGATTTCAAGAACACGATCATCATCATGA
>JBKJZF010000017.1:0-12151 GCA_046715315.1 Solirubrobacterales bacterium
GGGCGAAGGCGGCCGCGGCGATCAGGCCGACCGCGAGAAACGCGGCCGCGGCCGCCGGGCCGCCGTCGCGCGTCCGTGGCACGCTGGCGAGCGCGGCTCCGACCCCGAGCGGCAGCAGGGCGCCGATGATCGCCTCGATCTCGTTGCCGATGCCGTAGAAGCGCGAACCCGAGGCGGGGTTCGGCCCCGGGATCGAGAGCGGGATCAGGATCGAGCCGGCAAGCACGTCCACGGCGTAGGCGGCGACGGTGATCAGGCAAGCGAGCGCGAGCCCCCTCCACCCGGGCGCGAGCCGCCAGGTGATCAGCGCCAGCAGCGGCGCGCCGAGCCCCGCGACCAGGCGCTCGGCCGGCAGCGAGGGGTCAAGCAGCGGCGCCAGCAACAAGACCAGCGGCAGGTAGACGGCCGAGAGCGCCAGCATGGTCACCGCCGCCTTCGCGACCCGCCCGCGGAAGGCCACGGCCGCGATCAGGGCCACGGCGACCCAGACCAGCAGCGTCTGCCCGACGACGGGCCCGCGGCGCGTGCCGGTGACCTCGAGCCGGCCACGCAGCTCGACGAGCTCGGCGACGTCAGCCTCGCCCTCGGCCCGGATCGCCTGCCCGTTGATCTCGTCGGGCACCTCGACGCCGTAGCGCTCGAGGACCGTCGGGGCGATGTCGGTGGCGGTGACGAGGCCGTCGGTACGGGTGCTGTCGGAGGTCAGCAGCCCGTCGAACCCCTCGCCTGCGATCCAGATCGAGAGGGTGCGGAAGGCCGGCGGCGGGCGTTCGAAGACGATCAGCATGTCGTCGTCGCTCAGCTCCGTGACCAGGCCCTCGAGCTGGTCGGGGTCGGCATGGCGGACGACCACACCCCCACCGGCGCCGCTGCCGGCATCGATGCGACCGTCGCGGTCGGCGGCGATCAGGCTGGCGACGCCGGAGCTGGACTTGGCCTGCACCGGCACCCCCGCCTGCGTCAGGGTGGTTGCGAGCAGGCCGGGGACGATCTCTGCCGGGGCGCTCTCGGCCCGCGTCAGCACCCGCTGCCAGGTCTCGGCCTTGACCCCTCTGCCGTTGAACCGGAGCACCGGCAGGTCGCCGTCATAGAGCAACTCCGAGACGCGGTTTCCCTGGGTGATGTCGAGAAAGGTCTGCGGCGCGGGCACCCGGCCGAGGCCGGCGCTGATCAGCCCGGGCGAGAGCCCGTCGACGGCTTCGATGCTCTCGATGCCCGTCTGCTGTGGCAGAACCGCGATCGTCACCAGCGGATGAGCCCCCTCCGCGGGGACCTGCGCGGGCGCGCTCGCGGGCGCGGCGACGAGCAACATCGCCAGCGATGCGAGAATTAGGCAGATGGCAGATCGGACGTACGCCAAGTTCACGTTCTTCAAGCTGGATCCCGCGTGGCAGCGCCGGGAAGCGGAAGCGCGGGCGCAGGATAAACGCGAGTTCCTCGCCGCCTGCGAAGACTTCGCCCAGGATCGCTCGCTGCGCGCCTACTCCACCGTCGGCACGCGTGGCGACACCGACCTGCTGCTGCTCTCGCAGAGCCCGGTGCTCTCCGACCTGCACACCTTCCACGTCGTCCTCGCCCAGAGCGGGCTCGCCCGCTGGGCGACCATTCCCCACTCCTACCTGGCGATGACCAAGCGCTCGCCCTACTCGGACTCCGAGGCGCGCCCGGAGCTGTGCACGTCGGACCGCAAGTACCTGATCGTCTACCCGATGGACAAGAAGCGCGAGTGGTACCGCCTGCCCGACGAGGAGCGAAGGCGGGTGATGGCCGACCACATCCGGGTCGGGCGCACCTACCCGGAGATCACGATCAACACCGCCTACTCGTTCGGGATCGACGACCAGGAGTTCGTCGTCTCCTTCGAGGCCGACGATCCAGGCATGTTCCTCGACCTCGTGCAGGAGCTACGCGGCACCGAGTCCAGCGCCTACACCCTCCGTGACACCCCGATCTTCACCTGCGTGGCGATGTCCGTGGGCCGCACGCTGGACGCCCTCGACGGCGTCGCCAGCTCGCGCAGCGAGCCGGTAATCGTCTGACCCGCGGGGTCGATTCCCTAACCTGTCCCGCTCGCATGAGCCAGCTAGGCACCACCGACAACCCACTGCGCGTCGCCATCGTCGGCTCAGGGCCGGCGGGCTTCTACGCGGCCGAGGCGCTGTTCGCCGATCCCCAGCGAATCGTCGAGGTGGACATGATCGATCGTCTGCCCACCCCCTTCGGCCTGGTCCGCGCCGGCGTCGCCCCCGACCACCCCAAGATCAAGAACGTGATCCGCCGCTACGAGAAGACCGCGACCAACGACGGCTTTCGCTTCTTCGGCAACGCCGAGGTCGGCAAGGACGTCTCGATCGCCGAGCTGAGCGAGCGCTACCACGCGGTCATCCACGCCTACGGCGCCGCCACCGACCGCCAGCTCGGGATCCCCGGCGAGGACCTGCCGGGCAGCCACGCGGCGACCGCCTTCGTCGCCTGGTACAACGCCCACCCGGACTTCGCCGACGCCGAGTTCGACCTCAGCTGCGAGCGCGCCGTGGTGATCGGCAACGGCAACGTAGCCACCGACGTCGCCCGGATGCTCGCCCTGTGCGCCGAGTAGCTGGCCGAGACCGACACCGCCGACCACGCGATCGAGGCCCTCGGCTCCAGCTCCGTGCGCGAGATCGTCGTCCTCGGCCGCCGCGGCCCGGCCCAGGCCGCCTTCACCAACCCCGAGGTGCGCGAGCTGGGCGAGATGGTCGACGCCGACATCGTCATCGACCCCGACGACTGCGAGCTCGACGAGCACAGCCGCGCCTGGCTTGAGTCGGAGGCCGACATCACCGCCCGCAAGAACGTCGACATCTTCACCGACTTCTCCGGGCGCGCGCTCTCCAACAAGAACCGCCGGATCTTCCTCCGCTTCCTGCGCTCCCCGGTCGAGATCCAGGGCGACGGCAGGGTCGAGCGTGTGATCGTCGCCGTGAACGAGCTCTACCTCGACGAGAGCGGCGTGCTGCGCGCCCGCGACACCGGCGCGCGCGAGGAGATCGAGTGCGGCCTGGTGCTGCGCTCGATCGGGTACCGCGGCACAGGCCTCGAGGGCGTTCCCTTCGACGAGCACCGCGGGATCATCTCCAACCAGGCCGGCCGCGTCACCGACCCCGGCTCGGGCGAGCAGGTCCCCGGCCAGTACGCGGTCGGCTGGATCAAGCGCGGCCCCAGCGGCGTCATCGGCACCAACAAGAAGGACGCCCAGGAGACGATCGACAACCTGGTCGCCGACCTGGACGCCGGGAAGATCCCGGAACCCACCGGCGACCGCGACACGCCCGGACGCGGAGCGGAGGACGTGTCGCGCATTGAAGACCTGCTCGCGCAGCGCAAGCCGGACGCGGTCGTCAGCTACCAGGGCTGGGAGGCGATCGACGCCGCCGAGAAGGGCCGCGGCGAGCCCCAGGGGCGCCCGCGGGTGAAGTTCTGCCGCGTCGACGAGATGCTCGAGGCCTCGCGCTCAGGCCAGCCCGTCGGCGCCGAGTAGCGATGGAAGGCGCGCCGCCGTGGCGAAAGCCACGCGCGAGCGCGCCAACCTGCGCGCAGGGTCTTGCGCTGCGGCAACGCCGGCCGCATATTGGATGGGTGGGGAACAACCGGGCCGGAAAACGTCACCCCAGTTCGCCTGATCGCGTCGCTCGTGACGAAGGCCGCCGTATCGGCGGCGTTCGTCACTCGGGTGTCGCGGGACGCAACTTGAGTGACGATCCCGAGCTCGATTCGAGGGTGGCCGTGATCGCGAGGCGCCAACAGGGCGTCGTCTCGCGGACCCAGCTCCGGGCGGCAGGGATAGGCGCCGACGCCATCGACCTGAGGCTCCGGCAGCGCCGCCTCCACCCCATTCACCGCGGCGTCTATCTCGTCGGCCACCCAATCCCGGCGCCGCTGGCGCGCGAGACTGCCGCCATCCTCGCCTGCGGCCCCACCGCCGTGCTCAGCCACCGCACCGCGGCTCGGCTCTGGGGGATCGCCCCCTTCCCATCCACCCCGATCGAGGTCACGACCACCAGCCAGCGGCGCCACCACGCTGGGATCACGGTTCACCGCACCCAGCTTCTTCAAGCACCCGAGCTGCGCCACCGCCACGGCCTCCCGCTCACGTCCGCGGCACGCGCCCTGCTCGATCTGGCCACCGTCGTCGACGACCGCATCCTCGAGCGCGCCTTCCATCAGGCCCGGGCTCGCCGCCTGGTCACGTCCAAAGCCCTCGCAGCTCTACTCGACCATCACCGGCGACGTCCTGGCGCCGGGATCCTGCGGCGCCTAGTCGACGCCGACAGCGGCCCGACCCTGACGCGCTCCGAGGCCGAGGAGCGGGCCCTGGCCCTGATCCGTCGGGCGCAACTTCCGGCGCCGCGCGTCAATGCTCGCCTTGGCCGCTTCGAGGTCGACCTGCTGTGGCCGGCCCAACGTCTCGTCGTCGAGGTGGACGGTTTCGCCTATCACTCCGATCCCGCCTCCTTCGAGCGCGACCGGCGCCGAGACGGCGAGCTGGCGGCAGCCGGCTACACCGTGATCAGGGTGACCTGGCACCAGATCACGGGCCGGCCCGAAGCGACCGTGGCCATCCTCGCCCGCGCGCTGGCGCGCGCAGCGCCCGAAGCGGCGTGATTGCAAGGATGTCGGTCGATGGCCGATCTGGACCAGGTCAAGCGGCTGATCGCCGAGTCCCTGCCCGGCGCCGAGGTCGAGGTGATCGACGAGGGCGGTGGGGACCACCTGCGCGCGGTCGTCAGCGCCCCCCAGTTCGAGGGCCTCAGCCGGATCGACCAGCACCGCCTGGTGCGCTCGCCCGTCCAGCACCTGATGGACGACGGCACCATCCACGCGCTCTCGATCAGCGCCACCCACCCGACTCGCTAAGGTTTTCAGCGATGCCCGCTGATCCTGAGCTCAAGACCAAGGTCGAGGAGATCATCCGCGACAACGACGTGCTCCTGTTCATGAAGGGCACGCCGGAGATGCCGCGCTGCGGATTCTCGATGCGGTTGGTCGGCATGCTCGAGCAGCTCGGGGCCGAATACGGCGCGGTCGACGTACTTCCCGCACTCGACCCGCTGCGCGAGGCGACGGGCGAGATCTCCGACTGGCGCACCTTCCCCCAGCTCTACGTCAAGGGCGAGCTGGTCGGCGGCTGCGACATCGTCGAGGAGATGTTCGACTCGGGCGAGCTCGCCGGCATGCTCGGCGTCTCACAGCCCGCCGGCGCAGCGGCCCCCGAGCCCGAGCGCATCCTCCCCGGCGGCTCTCAGCAGAGCCCGCCGATGCAACTCGGCTAGAGCGCCTCATGGACATCGTCGTCGCCGGAATCGCCGTGGTGGCGTTCGCCGCGACCGTATTCGTCCTCGCCGGGGCTGCCGGCCGCGTGCGCGCCGACTCGGTGCGCACCGTGCTGCTGCCCGAGGAGGGCTCCGAATGGCTCACCGTCTCCGAGCTGGCGGCGGAGCTCGATGTCAGCCAGGGCGAGATCGGGGCCCTGGTCGAGCGCGGCGACGTGCCCTTCTTCCTGGTCCGCGGCGGCGACCTCTCCAAGCCCGAGTACTGGCGATTCAGGCGCGACGAGATCGACGCCTGGACGATCGGCTAGGCCGCTTCCGCCGCAGCGCAGAAGGCGCTAGGCGGTGGCGCCGGCCTGCTCGGGCGCGTCTTCCTTGACCTGGAATGACGACCCGCAGCCGCAGGCTGCGACGACGTTGGGGTTGTTGACCGTGAACCCGGCCCCCTGCAGACCGTCCACGTAGTCGACCTCGGAGCCGAAGACGAACTGCATGCTGACCTTGTCGACGACGACCGAGACGCCGGCGTGGTCGATGACGTGATCGTCGTCCTTCGGCTGGTCGAGGGCGAGCGCGTACTGGAAGCCCGAACAGCCACCGCCGCGAACGGCGACGCGAAGCGCCTGGCCCTCGGCGTCCCCGCCGGAGCCGAGCAGCTCCTGAATCTTGGTTGCGGCCGTGTCGGAGAGCGTGACTGCTTGTTCCGGAGTATCCATCGCTTCAGATTGTATAGCCCTGGTCCCCGTACTTCCAGCCCAGATGCTGATTGATTCGCTTCGAGTCGTGGATCACCTCGTCGCCATCGACGAGCACCGGCACCCGTCGCTGGCCGGTCAGCTCCTCGATCTCCGGCCGGCGCTTGCGCGCGTAGGGCACGCGCTCGGTGCGGTGCTCGACGCCGTACCTACACAGGCTGCGCTCGACGGCGCCGCAGGGACAGAGGAAGTTGGTCCGGGTCGGACAGCGGTAGAGGACGACCTCGCTCATCGACCCAGGATCCTCTCTGCGGCCCGCACGGCCCTGCCGGCGGTGCCGAGGATCTGGCGCACCGCGCTCGGCTTGCGGTGGATGCGATCGCCGAGCTCGTCGCTCTGCCAGCGAACCGAGTCCTCGAGCGTCTCCTCGTGGGGCCTCGGCTTGAAGCCCAGCTCGCGCTTGGCCTTGGTGTTGCGGTAGGTCCACCACAGCGTCCCCGCGCGCACCTCGTCGGGCGCGATCGGCAGCGGCAGCCCGATCCTCGACGCCAGCAGCGCGCCGCTGGTGGCGATCCGCGTGGGCACCTTCAGCGGCGGCGCCTCGACGCCGGAGATTCGCGAGAGGTCGGCGAACAGCCGGTCGAGGGTGAAGTTGCGCCCGCCGAGGATGTAGCGCTCGCCGACCTCGCCCTTGCGGTCGGCGAGCAGGTGTCCCGTGGCGACGTCGCGGACGTCGACGATGTTGAGCCCGCCGGCGACGTAGGCGGGGATCCTGCTTAACAGGAACTCGCGGACCAGGCTCATCGAGGTGCCGGTCGGGTCCTCGGGGCCGAGCACGAAGCTGGGGTTGACGATCACCACCGGCAGCCCACGGGCGGCCGCGCGCAGCGCCTCGACCTCCGCCTCGTGCTTGGAGTTGACGTAGGCGATCCCGAGGTGGCCGGCGGTAAACGGCTGCTTCTCGTCCGCGGTCCCGCCCGGCTTGGCCGGGCCGCCGGCGGCGACCGAGGAGGTGAAGACCAGACGCTCGACCTCCGCCGTCAGCGCCTCCTCGAAGACGATGCGGGCGCCGCGGACGTTGGTCTCGAAGACCGCCTCGCGGTCGGCCTCGCGAAGCGAGGTACGCCCGGCGACGTGGAAGACGCGCTCGACCCCCTTCATCGCCCTGCGCACCGCGCGCCGGTCGGTGATGTCGCCGGTCGAGCGCTCGAACTCGATCCCGTCGAGATGGCCGGTCTCGGACGTCCGGCGCAGCAGCAGGCGCAGCGCGTCGCCGCGCTCGGCGAGCTGGTGCACGACGTGCGAGCCGATGAACCCGCTGCCGCCCGTTACCAGGGTCGTTGCCACGGTCGCAGGGTACGGGCTGACGCCGAATAGGCACACGCCCTACGCGCGACTTGTCCCCGCGGCGCGCGGCGATGCTGATAGAACCGCGCCGGTGACCCCGGGCTCCCAGACCGCAGTCGTCACCGACACGACGGCATACATCCCCGACGACCTCGTCGCCGAGCGCGGCATCCATCTGGTCAGCCTCTACGTGACGCTCGACGGCGAACAGCGTGCCGAGAGCGAGATCACCACCGGCGCCTACGACCACTTCTACGAGCGCCTGCGCCGCTCGGACACCGGCGCGACCACGTCCCAGCCCTCGGTCGGCGACTTCGTCGAGGTCTACGAGCCGCTCCTGGCCGACGGCGGCGGGGTGATCTCGATCCATCTCTCCGCGGGCATCTCCGGCACCTGTGACTCGGCGTCCCAGGCCAAGCAGCAGCTGACCGAGGACGGCAAGGGCGGCGAGCGGATCGACGTCCTCGACAGCCGCTCGGCCAGCGGCGGCCAGGCGCTGGTGGTGCTCGTGGCCGCGCGCGCGATCGAGCAGGGCCGAAGCCAGGCCGAGGCGCTCGACGCCGCCCAGCAGGCCCGTAAGTCGCTGAAGCTGTGGTTCGCGGTCGACACGCTCGAGTACCTGCGCAAGGGCGGGCGCATCGGCGCCGCCCAGGCGCTGCTGGGATCGGCGCTTCAGATCAAGCCGATCCTGACCCTGGAGGAGGAGGTCACCCCGGTCGAGCGCGTCCGCACCCGCCGGCGCGCGTTCGAGCGGCTGGTCGACCTCGCCAAGGACCGCAAGGAGGCCGGGGCGACCGCCTGGATCGTGCAGCACATCCACGACCCCGAGGCCGCCCGCGCGCTGGTCGAGCAGTGCCGCGAGATCTTCCACGACGACCCCGTCTTCGTCTCCGAGGTCGGCCCCGTGATCGGCGCCCACGTCGGCCCCGGCCTGCTCGGGTTCGGCGGCCTGAAGAGCGAGTTCCTGGGCTAGCCGGCTTAGCGGCGGCGGCGCAGGGCCAGCAGCCCGCCGACGGCGAAGCCGACGACGGCGGCACCGACCATCAGCTCCCGGCGGTGCTCGCGGACCTGGCGGCGCCAGTCGGTCAGCTCCGTGACCCGGCCGCGAAGCGCCTCGACCGACTTGCCGAGCTGCTCGCGCTGGGACTCGATGTCGCTGCGGATCTCGGACGAGGTGCGCCCGGGGGCGCCCGCGGTGCGGCGGGCGACGGGCTCGCCGGCTCCGCTGACGTAGACGTCGGTGGAGTCGCTCATGGCTCCCTCGCATATGGGGTGGTGTCGCCCTCGAGGGTCTGGCGCACGCGCTTGGCCTCCTCGATCGCGAGGTCGGGCGTCGGCGGCGAGCCCTTCTGGAAGGAGCGGTAGGCGAAGTACCCGGCGCCGGCCGCGACCAGGAACCAGAAGAGCGCCTCGACCATGAAGCCGATCCAGACGTGATCTTCGAAGAAGAGGTCGTTGAGCAGCCAGGCGATGCCGTGCATCAGCATCGCCAGGCCCATCAGGGCGAAGACCCCGGCCGCGATCCCGACGACGCCGCCCCGCAGCAGCGTGGTGACCTTCTCGGTCACCTCGGCCTTGGCCAGCTCGATCTCCTCGCGGACCAGGGTCGAGACCCGCTCGGAGACGTCGAAGACCATCTCCCCGACCGAGCGCGGATCCTCCCCGTTCGGGCCCCTGACGTTCGGGTCCGGGCTCACTCGGGCGGGTCCTCCTTGAAGGCGCGGTACCAGATCACCGCCGAGAGCCGGTGCGCTGCGACGCTTGCGAGCGCGCCGGTCGCTGCCAGCAGACCGGCCCAAAGCAATCTTCTGACGACGTCGTTGTCCATCTTCGGAGCCCTCGCCGGGCGCGGGGCGACTTCGGTCGCCGCCTACCCGCAGGTGCCGGGGGAGTAAACCACCCGGACCGGCTAGGCGCGGGCCTGGCCTGTCTCGAGGCCGCCGCAGATCGTCTCGACGACCATCTCGCGCGAGCGGTCGAAGTCGCCGTCACCGGCGGGGATCAGCTCGAAGACCCAGCCCGACAGCAGTTGCTCGATCGCTCCGTAGAACCACATCGAGGCGATCAGTGGGTCGATGTCGTCGCGAAACTCGCCCGACTTCTGCGCGTCGGAGACGATCTTCGCGATCGACTCGTAGGCGCGGTTGATCTCCGGCAGGTGGGTTCGCCCGAAGGAGTTCGCCGCCCGCGTGACCTCGACGATGATCACCTTCATCAGGTCGGGGTCGTAGCGGTAGGAGTCGATGATGAAGCGGGCGACCGAGTCCAGCTTTTCGCGACCGGAGGCATCCTGCGCGTCGACCTCGTCGATCGCCGCCAGCAGCAGCGACCAGCGCTCGAGGAAGAGCTCGTTCAGCACCTGGTCCTTGGACTTGAAGTAGTGGTAGACGAGGCCGTAGGCGACCCCGGCCTCGTCGGCGATGTCCGAGACGCGGCACGAGTGGTAGCCCTGACGGGCGAAGACGCGGATGCCCGCGTCGAGGATCTGGCGGCGGCGGTCCACCGGCGGCGCCTTGCTCATCGGGCGCGCACCTCCTCCGGCCAGCGATAGGCCCCCGGACGCCGGTTGGCGAGCGAGGGCAGCTCCGAGCGCACCCGCTCCTGCTCGGAGAGGTCGAGGTCGGCGGCGACGAAACACTCCGAGTCCGGCGCCTCGGCGAGGACGGTTCCCCAGGGGTCGACGATCATCGAGTGGCCCCAGGAGTCGTAGTGCGGCGGCGCCTCGCCGACCTGGTTGGGGGCGAGGACGAAGAACTGGTTCTCGATCGCCCGAGCCCGCAGCAGAACCTCCCAGTGGTCGCGGCCGGTGACCGCGGTGAAGGCGGCGGGGACGGTGACGATGCGGGCGCCGCGCAGCGCCAGGATCCGGTACAGCTCGGGGAAGCGCAGGTCGTAACACACGGTGAGCCCGAGCTCGACCGTTTCGCCGCCGAGATCGACGTCGGCGGCGACGACGTCATCGCCGGCGGCCTCGGTGTCGGATTCGCGGTAGGAGACGCCGCCGACGTCGACGTCGAAGAGGTGGATCTTGCGGTAGCTGGCGACGAGCTCGCCGTCGGCGTCGATCAGCGCCGAGGTGTTGAAGAGGTGGTCCGAGCCCTCGACCCGCTCTCCGATCGAGCCGGCGAGGATCGTCACCCCGAGGTCGCCCGCCCAGCCCTTGACGGCGGTCAGCGTCGGCCCGTCGAGCGGCTCGGCGGCCGAGCGCATCGCCTCGGCGTCGCCAAGGACGTTCCATTTCTCCGGCAGCGCCACCAGCTCGGCGCCGTCGGCCGCGGCATCGCGAACGAGCCCCTCGGCCGCCTCGAGATTTCGGCCGAGGTCAGCGGTTGCGTTCAGTTGTACGGCTGCGACGCGCATTGATTGACTGGTCAATCTACGAGGATACCCGCGCCCGGCGGATAGCCTCCCCTCCGTGCCGCGCGAGTTTCAGACGGCCTTCGTCACCGGTGGATCGGGCTTCATCGGCGGCCGCTTGGTGCGCCGGCTGGCCGGCGAGGGCGTCAAGGTGCGGGCGCTGGCGCGCTCGGACGGCTCCGCCGCCGCGGTCTCCGAGTTGGGCGCCGAGGCGGTCCGCGGCGAGCTCGGCGACCCGGCCGCGATGGCCCTCGGCGCCGAGGGCTGCGAGATCAGCTTCCACCTCGCTGCCCACGTCGCCGACTGGGGGGCGATGGAGGACTTCGTCCGCGGCAACATCGACGGCACCCGCAACGCCCTGGAGGCCTCGCGCCGTGCCGGGGTGAGGCGCTTCGTCCACTGCGGCACCGAGGCCGCGATCCTCGCCGGGACGCCGCTCCATCACGCCGACGAGACGATGCCGCTGCGGACCGACTCGCCGGCCCCCTACTCGCAGACCAAGGCCAGGGCCGAGGCGCTGGTGCGCAAGGCGAACGGCGACGGGATCGAGACGGTGGTCGTCCGCCCGCGCTTCGTCTGGGGCGCCGGCGACACGACCCTTCTCCCCCAGATCAGCGAGGCGGCCCAGTCGAGGTCGTTCGCCTGGATCAACGGCGGCTCTCACCGCACCTCGATCACCCACGTCGACAACGTCGTCGAGGGCCTGATCGGAGGCGCCGAGCGCGGCGCCGGCGGCGAGGCCTACTTCATCACCGACGGGGAGGACGTGGTCTTCCGCGAGTTCATCTCCGAGCTGTTGCGAACGCAGGGCATCGAGCCGCCCGACCGCACCGTGCCCGGCTGGGTCGCCGGCGCGATGGCGCGCGGCGGCGAGCTGGCCTGGAAGACGCTGCCGTTGAAGGGCTCTCCCCCGCTGACGCGCTTCGCGCTGTGGGCGGCCTCGCAGGAGTGCACGCTCGACATCTCCAAGGCGCGCTCGGAGCTGGGCTACGAGCCGGTGATCTCGCGCGCCGACGGGCTCGCCGAGCTGCGCGCCTGACCCAGCCGCTCAGCCCGAGACCAGCCAGACGACCATCGTCGCCAGCACCAGGCCCGCCTCGATCGTGATCAGGAGGCCCAATGCGCCGCCCAGCGAGGAGCCCGAGTAGTCGTTGGCGAGCCCCAGCATGCCGCCGGCGAAGAGCACGCCGATCGCGACCGCGCCCCACCCCAACAGCGCCCGCTCCCAGCGCTTGTCGCGATCGGGGACCGCCGCGCGCAGCCGCCGCTCGAAGGCGAACGGCACCGCGAACAGCGCCGCGAAGAGGCCCGCTGCGAAGACGACGACCCAGGCGTTGACCGAGTCGGCGGTTAGGTACGGCCCGTCGGTGGCCGCCGCGAACAGCACTCCCACCGCGGCCAGGCCCAGCCCCCCGAGGGCGGCGAGAGTGGGAAGGCGTTCCT
>JBKJZF010000018.1:0-5940 GCA_046715315.1 Solirubrobacterales bacterium
GGGGGCCGCTCGGCGGCGACCAGAAGATGGTCGAGGTGGGCGCCTCGAGGACGACCCGGTCCGGGCGAACGAGGAGCGCTTCGTCGGCGCCCCGAGCGTGAGCGAGCCGAGTCGCCTGCATGTTGGCACCGTAGGAGAGCGACTTGACACCGGTGAGGATGATCGACGGGTTGTAGGTCACCGTGACCAGGCTGACCGTCTCGCCCTTGTCGGGCAGCGCCTCGGTGATCGCGATCCGCCGCCCGCCCCGGGTGATCAGGATCCGCAGCTGCGCCTCACCCTCGCCGAAGCGCTCCAGCAGCACCGCGATCTCCCGCTCCAGCGGCTCGCGCTCGACCGGCAGCTCGATCGTCGCCGCCGAGCGCTCCAGCCGGTCGAGGTGATCGGCCAGGGCGAAGGGCCGTCCCGCGTACAGGCGGATCACCTCGAACACCCCGTCCCCGCGGTAGAGGCCGTCGTCGGCGAGCGGGATGGTGGCCTCCGCCGTCGAAGTGATCGCGCCGTTGACGCTTGCCAGCTCGGGAACGCTCATCTGGGGCCGAGGCTATCTGCCCGGGGCCGCACCGGTGGCCTCGGGGTTCTCGATGATCGTCGCCGCGCCCTGGCCGACGCCGACGCAGAGCGTCGCCAGCCCGTAGCGAGCGCCCCGGCGCCGCAGCTCCCAGGCCAGCGTGGTCAGCAGCCTCGCGCCCGAGCAGCCGAGCGGATGGCCGAGGGCGATCGCGCCACCGTTGACGTTGAGCCGGCTCTCGTCGATCCCGAGCTCGCCGACGCAGGCCAGCACCTGCGCCGCGAATGCCTCGTTGATCTCGATCAGGTCGATCTCGGCGAGCTCGAGCCCGGCGGCGTCGAGCGCCCTGCGTGAGGCCGGCACCGGGCCGATCCCCATGTAGGCGGGATCGACTCCCGCCACGCCGGTGGCGACGATCCGCGCCAAGGGACGGGCGCCGAGGGCCGCGGCCCGCTCGGCCGAGGCGAGGACCAGACAGGCGGCGCCGTCGTTGAGCGGCGAGGCGTTGCCGGCGGTGACGCTGCCTGAGTCGCGAAATATCGGCTTCAGAGCGGCGAGCCGCTCGAGTGAGGTATCGGCACGGGGGCCCTCGTCGGCCTCGACGACCAGGGGCTCGCCCCGACCCTGAGGCCGCGGCGAGGTGACCGTCATCAGCTCGTCGTCGAAGCGACCCTCCGATGCGGCGGCGACCGCCCGCTCGTGGCTTTGCAGCGCGAAGCGGTCCTGGTCGGCGCGCTCGATCCCGTAGCGCTCAGCGACGTTCTCGGCCGTCTCTCCCATCGCCTCGATGGAGTGCATCTCGGCCATTCGCGGGTTGACAAGCCGCCAGCCCAGGGCGGTGTCGTGCATCGTCTGCGGCCCGCGCGGCAGTCCGGCCTCGGGCTTCGCCACCACCCAGGGCGCCCTGCTCATCGACTCGGCGCCGCCGGCGAGGTAGAGGTCGCCCTCGCCGAGCCGCAGCGCCCGCGAGGCCTGGTTGACCGCCTCGAGCCCCGAGGCGCACAACCGGTTCACGGTCACGCCGGGCACCTCGACCGGCAGCCCCGCCAGCAGCGAGGCCATCCGTGCCAGGTCGCGGTTGTCCTCGCCCGCCTGATTCGCGGCTCCCATGTAGACGTCGGCGATGCCGCTCGGATCGGCCCCGGTGCGCTCGATCGCCTTCGCGATCACCGCCGCGGCGAGGTCGTCGGGCCGCGCGCCGGCGAGGACGCCGCCGTAGCGCCCCATCGGGGTGCGCACGGCATCGACGATCAGGGCCTCGGACACGGGCGCGATCATGCCAGCCCGCGGCGGTATCGTGGACCCGCGGATGGAGTTCATCCTCGTCTCAATGGGCATGATCGCGCTGATCGTGCTGGTGCTGGTTCTGCTCGGCAATGCCTACCCGGGCAGCGGCGCCGACCTCGTGGACTGGCGCCCGACGCGCTCGTACGAGCAGGAGGCGCAGCTCGAGCTCGATGACGTTCAGCAGATGATGGAGGCCCAGAACGAGATGCGACGCCGTCGCGGGGCCGCCGATCTCACCGACGCCGACCTGCAGCGAATGGTCGACGAGGACGAGGCCGCCCGCGCCCGCGCCCGCCCCGCCCTGGCCCAGGAGCCCGAGGACGACTCATCGCCAGAGCGCTGATCGTCGGCTGTGGCTGCCGCGGCCGGGCGCTCGGGGAGAGCCTGCTCGCGGCCGGATGGCAGGTTCGGGGCACGACCCGGGACCCGCTTCGCGCAGAGGCGATCACCGCCAGGGGGATCGAGGCCGTGGTCGCCGATCCCGACCGCGTCGGCACCGTCTATGACTGCCTCGAGGGGGTGACTCTCGTCTTCTGGCTGTTGGGCTCGGCCGGCGGAGGCCCGGAGGGGCTGGAGGCGATCCACGGCCCGCGGCTCGAGCGCCTGCTCGAGAAGGTGGTCGACACCCCGGTGCGCGGCTTCGTCTACGAGGCCGCCGGCCTGGTTCCGGCCGAGCTGCTGGGACAGGGCTCCCGGCTGGTGGCCGAGGCCGGCGAGCGCTGGCGGATCCCGGTCGAGGCTGTGGCGGCCGAGCCCGGCGATCCGGCGAGTTGGCTCGCCGGGATGCTCTCCGCGGCGCAGCGGCTGACTCGATAGGCCCAGCCGAGGGAGCGAAACATCTAAACTCCGATAGGAATTAGCCCTATTTCACAAACGGGCAGAGCTTGAGAGTTGAGGAGGCACCGATGGGTGACTATGCGAAGGACGTCCTGGTCTCGACGGATTGGGTCGCGGAGCACCAGGACGACGACGGGATCCGGGTCGTCGAGGTGGATGAGAACCCGGCGCTGTATGCCGAGGCTCACATCCCCGGCGCGATCGGCTTCGACTGGAAGCGCGACCTGCAGGATCAGGTCAAGCGCGACTTCCTCGGGCCGAAGGAGTTCGGCGAGCTGATGGCGAGCCGGGGCATCTCCAACGACCACACGATCGTCCTCTACGGCGACCGCAACAACTGGTTTGCCGCCTACACGTACTGGTATTTCACGTACTACGGCCACGATGACGTGAAGCTGATGAACGGCCCCCGCGAGAAGTGGATCGAGGAGGGCAAGGAGACCTCGAGCGAGGTGCCTTCACGCGACGCCGGCAGCTTCGAGGCCAAGGGCCCGGTGGACGAGATCCGCGCCAAGCGCGACGAGGTCCATTCGGCGCTCGACTCCAGCACCCGCCTGGTCGACGTCCGCAGCCCGCAGGAGTTCTCCGGCGAGCTGATCGCGATGGCCGGCTACGAGCAGGAGGGCGCGCAGCGCTCCGGCCACATCCCCGGCGCCGCCTCGGTCCCCTGGGCGCAGGCGGTGCAGGAAGACGGCACCTTCAAGACCGCCGACGACCTGCGTCAGCTCTACACCGGCAAGGGGGTGCTCGACGGCGAGCCGATCATCGCCTACTGCCGGATCGGCGAGCGCTCCGCCCACACATGGTTCGTCCTGCACGAGCTGCTGGGCCACGACGACGTCCGCAACTACGACGGCTCGTGGACCGAGTGGGGCAACCTCGTCGACGTCCCGATCGAGAAGGACGTCTAGGCCGCGAGCGTTCGATCGAGCGCCTGGCTAGATCGCCAGGCGCTCGAGCAGCTCGCCCAGGATCTGGGCCGTCGCGCCCCAGATCAGGTGGTCGCCCACGTCGTAGGTGGGCGTGCGGATCGGCAGGCCCATCCGCATCAGCCGGCGCATCGCGAAGGCCTCATTCAGCTCCGAGACGCGGAAGCGAAGCACCGCCGCCACCTCGGTCGGGTTGGGCTCGAGGCGGACGTCATCTCCGATCAGCCCGACGAACGGGTGCACCTTGTAGTTGGTGACGAAGGTTCCGATCGGAGGCAGCGCCCCGAGCAGCTCGACCTGGTCGCGGCCGAGGCCGATCTCCTCCTCGGACTCGCGCACGGCGGTGACCAAAAGGTCTTCCTCGGGGCCCTCGCGGCGGCCTCCCGGGAAGGAGATCTCGCCGGCGTGGCGGCGAAGGTCGGAGCGGCGCTCGGTGAAGACGATCACGGGGTCGGGCCCCTCGCCGAGGAGGGGCACGAGCACCGCGGCCTCCGTCTTGCCATGGGCATCCATCGACGCCGCCTCGGCGGGGTCGAGGAGCCGCTGGCGAAGCGTGTCCAGGTGCGCCGCTAGACCCTCTCGATGCGGTCCTCGATCGAGACCGGGGTCTCGCTCGCCAGCGCGCGATGCACCGGGCACTTGCCGGCGATCACGCGCAGCCGCTCCACCTGGTCGTCGTCGAGATCGCACTGCACGCGCAGGGTGACCGTGAACGAGCTCGGCACGGCGCCCTCGTAGGTCATGTCCACGTCGACCTCGACGTCGCCCAGCCCCCACTCCTTGCGGGCGGCGTACATCTCGACCGTGATCGCCGTGCAGGCGGCGAGCGCGGCCGCCAGCAGCCGCGTCGGCTTGGGCCCCTGGTTAGTGCCGCCGGCCGCCTCCGGCTCGTCGATCACCAGCGAGTGTCCGGCGACCTCGACGTCGTGAAGGAAGCCCTGGCGGCGCCGGGCGTGAGCGGTCGCCATCAGCCGCCCGCCTCGCGCCCGGCGAACAGCTCGGGCTCGTCGACGTCGGCGAAGCGGGCCATCGCGTAGACGGCGTCGGAGGCGCGGTTGAGGTAGCGCAGGACCTCGTCGGGGGCGAGGCCCTCGGCCTCGTGCAGGGTGACCACGCGGCGCTCGGCGCGGCGGATCGCCGCGCGCGCGACGTCGAGGGCCGCCGACAGCGGGGTGCCACCCGGGATCACGAACTTCGGCGGCAGCTCGACCCGCTCCATGTAGCGGTCGATGACGGCGTCGAGCGAGTCGACCATGGCCGGGGTGATCCGGCTGATCCCGTCGGCCAGTCGGTCGGCCGCCTCCGGCGCGGTGGCCAATTCCGCCCCGGCGACGAAGAGCTCGTTCTGGATCCTCAGCACGTCGCCCTCGACCTCGGTGTGCTCGCCGCAGATCGAGCGGGCGGCGCCCAGCGCCGAGCCCGCCTCGTCGACCGAGCCGTAGGCCTCGGTGCGAGCGTCCGACTTCGCGACCCGCCCGCCGTACCACAGCGAGGTCGTCCCGTCGTCGCCCTTCTTGGTGTAGATCCGCGCCACGGCGGCGACCCTAGCGCGGTTCAGGACAGCGGGTTGAAAGCCAGCCCGGTCAGCACCTTCGGGAAGAAGAAGGTGGACTTCGGAGGCATCGTCTCGCCGGCCGCGGCCACCGCCCGCACCTGCTCGATCGGCGTCGGCCGCAGCAGGAAGGCGGCCTGGTAGGCGCCGTCGTCGGAGAGTGAGCCCAGCGCCTCCCCGACGCTCGTCGCGTAGCCGATCCCGCGCTTGGCCTCGACGTCGGCGGCGCTCATCCCCAGCGCCCGCTTGAGGATCAGCTCCTCGAGGATCGCGGCGTCCAGGCTGCGGTAGGCCTGCGAACGCTCCGGCACGAGCGCCTCCAGGGCGCCAGGGTCCTTGAGGCGCAGCCGGAACCCGCGCCGGAGGTGCGAGTCGATGTAGCCGAAGACCCCGACCCCGTCGCTTCCGGCCGGGTCGAGGTCGCCCTCCGCGACCTCCTCGAGGTCGAAGTGCTCACGGATCGCCGCGGCGATCGCCTCCTGCTTGGCGCTGTCGCCGCTGAGCCCGCCGAGCAGCCGATGGGTGCCGAACACGGTCAGGCCGGAGTCGTCGAACGAGACCAGGCACATCAGCGTGTAGCTGTGCGCCCCCTCGCCGCCGATCTCCGAGGCATAGACGCGGGCGGTCTCGTAGCGGTGGTGTCCGTCGGCGATCAGCAGCTCGGCGCCCGCGAGCCCCCTGGACACCGCCTCGTGGACGGAGGGATCGTCGATCCGCCAGAGGCGGGTGGAGGTGCCGTCGGCATCGGTCGCCTCGCCCCAGGGCTCGCCGAGGGCGGGCTCGAGGTGGCGCCAGGCGTCTCCCGGGTGCAGCGCGAAGATGGG
>JBKJZF010000019.1:0-7002 GCA_046715315.1 Solirubrobacterales bacterium
GGCCCGCTTCGCGGACTTCTTCGGGTACGCCGGCACCGAGGTCGGGGCCGAGGCGCTGCCACTGGCAGGTCAGCATCCGGTGACGCTGGAGGTCGCGAAATCCGCCGTAGTCGGAGACGATCTCGAAGCGATAGCGCACCGCCTCCCAGCCGCGGCCGGGACGGTGGCGGCGATTGCTGCGCTCACCGACCAGGTCGGCGAGCAGGCGGCCCCGCTCCTCGGCGTCGAGCAGGTCGAGCCGGGCCCGGATCTCGGTCTCCGGCACCTGCGCGAGCGACGCGAGGCGACCGAGCGCGCCGTCGCGCGGCTCGGCCTCGACCGTCGCGGCGGCGACGGCGTGCCCTCGGTCGAGCTCGTTCACGTCGACGGCACCGAGGAGGGCCTGCTGGCGGCCTCCCTGTTCGAGTCGGCGGCGGTGCCGGAGGCGGACGTCCGCCGGCGAATCGACGCCCTCGACCCGATCGAGCGGGCCGAGCTCGTGCAGGAGCTCGCCGGCGAGCGCCGCAATCGCCGCCACCGGCCGGGCCGGGGCTGGGAGGCGCTGCGCTATCGCTTCGAGATCGTCTCCGACTACGGCAGCTTTCGCGACCTCCAGCGCCACCGGATGCTGACCTGCCAGTGGCAACGGCTGGGGCCCGAGCTGGGGGCGGGCGTTCCCGAGGAGGTCCGCGAGGCGGGCGCCGGGGACGAATACGAGCGCGCGCTCGAGATCTCGCGGGCCGAGTTCGCGCGCCTGGAAGAGCAGGGCCTCGCCGACGCGGCGCCGTACGCGCTCTGCCTCGGCTACCGCATCCGCTACGTGCTCGATCTCAACGCGCGCGAGGCGATGCACCTGATCGAGCTGCGCTCCGGCCGGGAGGGCCACCCCACCTATCGGGCGGTCGCCCAGGCGATGCACGAGCGGATCGCGGACGTCCATCCCGCGGTCGCGCGGGCGATGACGCATGTCGACGCCTCCACCGAGCCCCGCCTCGAGCGGATCATGAGCGAGATCCGCACCCACCGAAAGCGTGTTGCCGCCGACGAGTCCGTCGCCACCGGCGCTGGGCCCGGGCTCTCGGCGCTCGGCTGAATGATCTTCGGGCGATAGGGTCCACGCTGCGATGAAGGCCGCCGTAGTCGCGATCAGCACCGGGGTGCTTGCAATCTCGCTGGCTCTGCCGGCGCTGCTGTTTGCGCAGGACGCCCCTCCGGCGACGCCTCCCGCCGAGGCCGCACCGCCCGCCGAGACGCCGGCTCCGCCCGCCGACCCCGCGGCACCGCCCCCGGCCGAGCCTGCCCCCCCGAGCGAGGGCGAGCCCGCCGTGACCGCCGGCGCCACCGAGGCAGTCGCCACGACCGCCGTCGCCAAGGGCTCGGCCTCGGTCCAGATGCAGGACTTCGCCTTCTCCCCGGCGTCGGTGACGATCAACGTCGGCGACTCGGTCACCTGGAGCAACGTCGGCGCCACGGACCACAACGCCGTCTCGAGCGCCTTCAGCACCGCCACGGTCTCCCCGGGGTCCAGCGCCAGCGAGACCTTCTCGACCGCCGGCACCTTCTCCTACATCTGCACGTTCCACCCGCAGATGAAGGGCACCGTCCAGGTTGTCGGCACCGCCGAGGCCGCACCGCCCACCGACCCGGGCACCGCCGGCCCCGGCACCGAGGCGGCAGCCACCGCCGCCGCGGATGCCGCCGGCTCGGCCTCCGGGCTCCCTTCCACGGGCCAGTCCGAGCCGCCGCTGTTGGTGGTCGGCCTCGGCCTCGTCGGCTGCGGCGCGATCGCCGCCCTGCTCGCCCGCTGGCGCGAGCGCGAGGACCCCGTCTAGCGGGGGCGAGGGCGCTTCTACTGGCGGCGCTTGCGCTTGCGCTTGCGGGCGCGGTCGCGGCGGGCCGAGTTCGGATTGGCGTCCGAGTCCAGCTCGGTGGCGGTGCCGTCGACGGTTTCGTCCGGGTCGGGAGCAGGGGCGTGCGGCTCCTCGCCGGGCTTGGGCCAGGGGATCGCCTCGCCGGCGCCCCATGCCGGTGGGCGTCCGCGTCGCGGCGTCTTGCCGAGGATGATCATCCCCAGGAACACGAACCACAGCATCAGCGCAAGCAACGAGAACGCCTGCGCCAGCAGCACCAGCGAGGCCGCCAGCGCCATCCCCAGGGTGCCCATGAACCGGGTCACAAGGCCCACGCGCATCGCCCACAGCGAGGTGTAGACGGTGCCGACCACGAATCCGAGCACCCCGGCGAAGCTGAGGCCCTGGGCGATCGAGAAGGTCGTCTGGTCGCGGATCAGGTCGTCGGCGTACGTCCCGATCGGGATTCCGGCGCCCCCGCCCGGGGTTGCGAAGTCGCTGGACGCGGCGTTGAGCGCGATCCACTGGAAGAGCTCGGCCGCGCCGAGGAACAGCGGGCCGGCGATGACGACCCCGACGAGCCCGCGGCGCACCTTCGGGCTGCGCGCCGAGGCCGCCTGGAAGAGGTAGAAGAGCGGCACCGCAATCAGCGCCAGCGAGAGCGCGTTGAGGACGGCGGCGACCAGCAGCGAGCCGCTCGCATCCTGGAAGTCCCGCAGCAGCTCGGTGGTGGTGCTTGGGGCGATCGGCCCCTTCTGGCTGAGCACCGTGCCGGCGACGAAGAGGACGGCCGCCGCGAAGGCGGACATCGCGGCGGGCAGCGCCCATTGGCGCTCCCACTCAAGGGTCCGCGCGCGGTTCATCTTCGGCTCCGGCAGCTCACAAGGCGCGTAATCTATGCGTCCGCGGGCGGCCCGGGCAACGGGACGGCCTCGCCGGGGGAACGGATGGGGTAGTAATCGTCCTCGGGCCCGGCTGCGCGCGAGATGCGCTCGCCCACCGCCAGCACCAGGTCCAGAAACGGCGCCGCCAGCGCGACCAGGCCCTCGACGCGCTCGCGCCGGACGACCTGCTGGGGGGTGAGGGTGGCCATCCGCTCAGCCCCGCTCGTGAAAGAAGAACTCGGGCAGCGCGCCCTCGATCACCTCCTGGGTCATCCGCTGTGCCACCTCCAGGTTGCCGCTGCGCACGGCGATGTCGTCCAGGGTGACGATCCCGACCAGGTTGCCGGCCTCGACCACTGGCAGGCGCCGAACCCTGTGGGTGACCATCAGCGCCGCCGCCTCCTCGAGGTCCATCTCGGGCTCGCCGGTGACCAGCGGTCTCGAGGCGTGCTCGCGGATCGGCTCGCCCTGAGGGCGCTCCTCCGCGAGCACCCTCACCGTCAGGTCCCGGTCGGTGACCATCCCCACCGGCTCCCCCTCCGGGTCGCAGACGACGACCGAGCCGACCCTGTGGTCGCGCATCAGCCGGGCGACCTGAAGCAGGTCGGTGTCGAGGCCGGCCGTGACCACGCCGGGGGTCATGATCTCGCGCAGGAGCATCGGCACAAGCCTAACCCCAGGCGCCCACCGATGGGTCTCTTCGTTTCTCAGATGCTCCATTAGCATCCCGGCCGATGGCAGCCGGGCCCACCCCCGCAGACACGATCGCCGTCTACGGCGCAACCGGCTACACGGGCCAACTGATCGTCGCCGAGCTGCGACGCCGTGGCGCGGACTTCGTGCTCGCCGGCCGCAGCGCCGCCAAGCTGGAGATCGTCGCCGAGGACGTCGGTGGCGCTCCGACGCAGGCCGTGGGCCTCGACGACGCTCGCGGGCTGCGCGAGCTGCTCGAGCCGTGCGCGGCCGTGATCGCCTGCGCCGGGCCCTTCCAGCTTCACGGCGAGCCGGTCCTGGCCGCCGCGGTCGACTCCTCCACCCACTACATCGACACCACCGGCGAGCAGCCGTTCATGCGCAAGGTGTTCGACTCCTACGGCGACAGGGCAGCCGACGCCGGCGTCGTCGCGGTCACCGCGATGGGCTTCGACTATGTGCCCGGAGACATGATCGCGGCGCTGACCGCCGAGGGCATGGACACGCTGGACGAGCTCGTGCTCGCCTACCACGCAACCGGGTTCGGTGGGTCCCGCGGGACCGCCCTCTCGGCGATCGGGATGATGGCCGGGGGCGACGTCGAGTGGCGCGAGGGCGCGCTCGAGCCCGCCTCGCAATCGGTCAGCCGCGGCGGCTTCGACTTCCCGGCGCCGATCGGCCGCCAGCGCATGGTCCGCTACCCGGCCGGGGAGCACATCACCGTCCCCCGCCACGTCGACACGCGGCGGGTGCGGACGATGCTGAACGCGTCGATGGTGATGCCCCACCCCAGGCTCGCCGTAGCCGCGCCGATCGCCATGCCGATCGCCCAGCTCGCGGCTCGCTCGCCCCTGCGCCGCCTGCTGGAGGCGGGGGTCGCACGCCTCCCGGAGGGCCCGCCCCCCGAGCAGCGGCGGGCTTCGCGCTTCTGCATCGTCTGCGAGGCCACTCGCGGCGCCGAGCGGGCGCGGGGCACGATCACGGGGCGCGACGTCTACGGGCTCACCGCCCGGACCACCGTGCAGGCCGCGCTCGAGTGCGCTCAGCCCGGCTACGGGCGCAGCGGCGCCCTGGCGCCGTCGGAGGCCTTCGACCCGCGCCGCTTTCTCGAAGGCCTCGCCGACTTCGGGGTCTCCTACGAGGTGATGCCCGCCTGAGCTGTCCCCTGTGTGGCTCGCCGCTCTACGGCTGGCTGACGCTGCCCGACCCCTCCTCGGGGGCGACCGTCGGCCGGCCCGTGGAGCTCGAGGCCGACCCGAAGACGGGCCGGGGCCCGCGCGTGCTCGAGCGCTGCGAGAACTGCGGCCTCGGCGTCGAAGAGGGGGCTGGCCCGATCGACCTCGAGGCCGAGGCGAGGGCGATCTCGACCACGCTCGACGACGGATCGCCGGCGCTCGTCACCGCCAACCGGACCTCGATCCAGGCGACCATCGGCGGCGAGGGCTGGGCCGCGATCGACATCGGCCCGGGCCGGCTGCTGCATTCGCCGCGCTCGCTGCGGCTGCTCGCCGAACAGACCGGTGGAGAGCTCGCCGGCGTGCGTTGCTCGCGCTTCGGCCGAAATCAGGCCTGGATGTGGCAGACGCTCGTCAACGGCCTCACCTTCCACCCGAACTTCGCTCGCGAGGTGCGGGCCGGAAGGCTGCGGGCCACAACCGCCCGCAGCAGGCTCACCTTCGCCATCGACTGCGTCGTCACCGCGCTGGCGGCGCCGCTGGTGTTGCTGGCCTCGGTGCCGCTCGAGCTGGTCTCGGCGCTCGCCGGACGCGGCGGCGAGCTGGTCGGCAAGCGCTAGCGGCCCGCCGCTAGAAGGCCTGGCGCCAGACCCGCTTGGCGAGCGGGAGGATGAGCGCTCGGGGAGCATGCTGGCCACTGAGGGCGCCGGCGCGGTTGAGCAGCCCGGGGACGACCACCCGCTTGCCCTTCTCCGCCCCGTCCACCGCGGCCTTGGCGACGGCCTCGGCCGACATCCAGACGATGTCGGGGGTGCGCTGCTCGGCGTCGGCGATGCCGGCCGCGTCGGGAAACTCGGTGCGCACGGGCCCGGGACAGACGGCGGTCAGCGTCACCCCGGTGCCGCCGAGCTCGCCATGGGTCGCCTCGCTGAGGCTGAGGACGAAGGCCTTGGTCGCCGCGTAGACCGCGTTGCCGGGGATCGGCTGGAAGGACGCGGTCGAGGCGATGTTGATCACCGCGCCTGAGCCGCGCTCCACCATCGCCGGCAGGTAGCGCGCCTGCAGGTCGGTGAGGGCCTCGCAGTTGAGGCGGATCATCGCCAACAGCCGTTCGCGGTCGGCGTCGGCGAAGTTGCCGGCATCGCCGAAGCCGGCGTTGTTGACGAGCACCCCGACCTCCTTGCCGGCCTGCTCCAAATGGGCGACGAGCGCGTCCCGCCCGGCGGGCTCGCCGAGATCGGCGCGCACCACCTCGGAGCTGACGCCATGGCGTTCGGCGAGCTCAGCGGCAAGCTGATGCAGCCGGTCCTCCCGGCGCGCGGCGAGCGCCAGCGAGTGCCCGCGCCCGGCGAGCTCGTGCGCGATCGCCTCGCCGATCCCCGACGAGGCGCCGGTGACGAGCGCGACCGTGGTCTCCGAGGGGGGCGGCAGGGCCATCGCGCCCAGGCTACCCCACGTCCGGCGGGCACTATGCTGAAAGCGATGGAAGGCAGCGAAGGATTCGGCGACCTCTTCGGCGACCCGGACGAGCTCCGCACCCGCCTCGGCGAGATGGCCGAGCAGATGCAAAGCGCGCAGCAGGTCGCCTGGGCCGACAACGCGATCAAGCTTGCCGTCGAGATGACGGTGGCGGCGATCAGCTCGATGAAGCTCGAGGGCACGAGCGACCAGCAGGCGATGCAGGTTCGCGACGCGATCCGGGTCGTCTTCCCCGAGGCGGTGACCCTGGTGCGCGAGGCGCGCCAGGGCCTCTCCTAACGCGGCTCGATCCACGCGCAAGCCGTGAACGGCCACGGCCTACGGTCGGCCGATGCCCCGGCCTTCCCAGCGCGGCGCGGCCTCGGTCGAGCACGCCGGCCTGGCGTTGCTCGTCGCGCTGCTGGCGCTGACCGCGATCGCCTCGGTCGCCTCCGGCCCGCTCGACGGCGGGCGCGAGCTCGGCGCCGCGATCGCCCGCAAGATCCGCTGCGCTCCCCGGCTACCGGGCCCGTGCTGGCGCGATCCGCTGACCGAGGCCTACGGGCGTCCGCTGGGCGGCCTCGTGCGGGCGCTGGCGCCTGCCCCCACCCCGCTCTCGGGGCTGATGGCCGTGGACTTTCGCTACTGCCGCTCGGCGAGCTGCGCCGCGCCCGGCTCGGGCCCGCGCCTGACCGCCTCCAACCGCCGCACGACGGCGTTCGTCTCGGTCACAGACGAGCGTCCCGCCGGGGGAGCGATCACCGTCACCTACTGGCTCTACCGACCAAGCTGGGACCGTCTGGTAACACAGTCACCCCGGACTGACGTGCCGTTGACCGGTCCGCCCACCCGCTCCGCCGTCCGCCGCAGAATGCGAGGGACGGAACCTAGGCTCAACTCGTAAGCAACGGCGGCGAGTACGCTCACGCTCCATGTACTGGACGCCGAGCGAGGCGTGAGCTC
>JBKJZF010000020.1:0-3402 GCA_046715315.1 Solirubrobacterales bacterium
TCCGGATGCCGTCGCGGGTGCGAACGGCGCGGTGGCGGGGTAGGGAGACGTCGATTCGAGCGGGCGAGGTGAGCAGCAGGCCCCAATGGGCGCCGGCGCTTCGGTGGGAGAGGAGGGCTCCGGGTCCGCAGGTCAACACCGCCGCCGTCCACCCGCCCTTTCGCGAGATCCTGTCGTGCCCGATCGCGTAGACGCCAGGCTGCACGCGAACCAGAGACCCGCGCGCGATGCGGTGCTTGATCGCGTCCGGGGTACACCCGAGCGCTAGGAGCTGGGCACGAGACAGCACCCCATGCTGCGCCGCGGCGAGCTGGAGGAGCCTCTGATCTAGGCCCGGACCCGCGTTGTGGGCGCTATAGCGCCCATCGATTCGGTGCACCCTCGCCATACGGCCAATCTCGCGCTTAGACGCGCGCGCAGGGCGCGGAGAACGTGGCGGAGGTGTGGCGGGGGGGACCGGAGCGGGTGGGCGCTAGTTGGACTCGGCCGCGGAGCTGTCGCCCGACTCGATCTCCTGGGCGAGCTCCTCGAGCTCCTCGGCGAAGGAGGGGCCGAAGCCCTCCAGCTCCGTCGACTCCTCGCCGTCGCTGGCGAGGCCGAGCTCGGCGGCGAGCTCGTCCTCGTCGAGCAGGTCCTCGTCCGGCCGCTGAGGCGGCTCCACCGGCTCGATCTCAAGCGAGCGGTAGTGCTTCAGCCCCGTCGCCGCCGGGATCAGTTTGCCGATGATCACGTTCTCCTTGAGGCCGACGAGCTTGTCGCGCTTGCCCTCGAGGGCGGCGTCGGTCAGCACCTTCGTCGTCTCCTGGAAGGAGGCCGCCGAGAGGAACGACTCGGTCGCGAGGGAGGCCTTGGTGATTCCCAGCAGGACCTCCGAGCCCTTGGCCGGGGTACCGCCCTCCTCCTTCACGCTGCGGTTGATCTCCTTCAGCGTGTGCCGGTCCTCGAGCGCTCCGGGGAGCAGCGCGGTCGAGCCCTTGGACTCGATCTGAACCTTCTTCAGCATCTGGCGGACGATCAGCTCGATGTGCTTGTCGTTGATGTCCACGCCCTGGGCCTTGTAGACCCGCTGCACCTCGCTCACGAGGTAGGCCTCGGTCCGCGGACGACCGCGGACCTCGAGCGACTCCTTCGGATCGAGCGAGCCCTCGTTCAGCTGGGCGCCCTTCTCGAGCCGGGCTCCGTGCTTGACCAGCAGCACCGACCCGCGTGGGAAGGTGTACTTGTGGTCCTCGCCCTTGGAGTCGGTGAGGATCATCGTCGTCCCCTTGTCGCCGACCTCGATCGAGACCTTGCCGTCGGCCTCGGCGATCTGGGCCAGGCCCTTCGGCTTGCGCGCCTCGAACAGCTCGACGACGCGGGGCAGGCCCTGCGTGATGTCGAGGCCGGCGACGCCACCGGTGTGGAAGGTGCGCATCGTCAGCTGCGTTCCGGGCTCGCCGATCGACTGGGCGGCGATGATGCCGACCGCGTCGCCGATCTCGACCGGGGCGCCGGTGGCCATCGCGATCCCGTAGCAGCGGCGGCACACGCCTGAGCCCGCCTCGCACTTGAGCGCGGAGCGAACCGGGACGGCGACCTCCTCGTCGCCGAAGGCCTCGGCGATCTCCTCGACATCGGCAAGCTCGATCATCTGGCCGCGCTTGAGCAGCTCCCGGCCGCGCTTGGTGGCGAACTTCTTCGCCGCGTGGCGGCCGAACAGGTTGTCGTTGAGCCCGCCCTCGTCGTTGCGCAGCGCCATCTCGATGAAGTCCTTCGTCTTGCAGTCCTCGATGCGGACGATCACGTCCTGGGCGACGTCCACCAGACGGCGCGTGAGGTAGCCGGAGTCGGCGGTGCGAAGCGCCGTGTCGGCCAGGCCCTTGCGGGCGCCGTGGGTGGAGATGAAGTACTCGAGCACCGACAGGCCCTCCATGAAGTTGGCCTTGATCGGGCGCTCGATGATGTCGCCCTTCGGGTTCGCCATCAGGCCGCGCATCCCGGCGAGCTGGCGGATCTGCTTGAACGATCCTCGGGCGCCGGAGTTGGCCATCATGAAGATCGGGTTGAGCTCGGTGAGGTTGTCCTCCATCGCCTGCGCGACCTCGTCGGTCGCCCGGTTCCAGAGGGCCGTGACCGCGTCCTTGCGCTCCTCCGCGGTGATGTAGCCCTCGTCGTACTGACCGTGGATCTCGGCCGCCTCCTTCTCGTAGCGGTCGAGGATCTCCTCCTTGTTGGGAGGCGAGATCACGTCGTTCTTGGAGATCGTGATCCCCGCCTGTGAGGCGTAGTGGAAGCCCAGCTCCTTGAACGCGTCCAGCACCAGCGCCACGGCCGGGGCCCCGTAGGCCTCGACCAGGTCGGAGACGATCTGGTTGATGTCGCGCTTCTTCAGCGAGTGGTTGACGAAGATGTAGTGCTCCGGGTCGTACTCGTCGGAGAGCGCGTCCGCCAGCGACCGCTCGACGCGGTCGTTGAAGATGATCCGCCCGACCGTCGTCAGGAAGTGCTCGTGGCCGGTGCGCCGGTACTCGGCGTGGTCGTGGAGCTTCACCAGCCCGTTCTCGTAGGCCAGCTCGGCCTCCTGGGCCGTGCGGAACACCCGGGTGCGGCCGGCGCCGTTGCGCGATACCTTGCCCGCCCGCAGCTTCGCCTCCTTGGCCGCCAGCTCCTCGGCGTCCTTGCCGTAGGTCAGGTAGTAGATCCCGAGCACCATGTCCTGCGTGGGCGTCGCCAGCGGCGCGCCGTGGGCGGGGCTGAGGATGTTGTTCGAGGACAGCATCAGGATCCGTGCCTCGGACTGCGCCTCGGCGGAAAGCGGCACGTGCACGGCCATCTGGTCGCCGTCGAAGTCGGCGTTGAACGCGTGGCAGACCAGCGGGTGGATCTGGATCGCCTTGCCCTCGACCAGGACCGGCTCGAACGCCTGGATGCCCAGTCGGTGCAGCGTCGGCGCGCGGTTCAGCAACACCGGGTGCTCGGTGATGACCTCCTCGAGGACGTCCCAGACCTCGGGGATCATCGAGTCGACCATCTTCTTCGCGGCCTTGATGTTCTGCACGGCCTTGCGCTCGACCAGGCGAGCCATGATTAACGGCTTGAACAGCTCCAGCGCCATCAGCTTCGGCAGCCCGCACTGGTGCAGCCTCAGGCTCGGGCCGGAGACGATCACCGAGCGGCCGGAGTAGTCGACCCGCTTGCCGAGCAGGTTCTGGCGGAAGCGCCCCTGCTTGCCCTTGAGCATGTCGGACAGCGACTTCAGCGCGCGGTTGCCGGGGCCCGTGACCGGGCGCCCGCGGCGGCCGTTGTCGAACAGCGCGTCGACGGCCTCCTGCAGCATCCGCTTCTCGTTGTTGACGATGATCTCGGGTGCGCCGAGGTCGAGCAGGCGCTTGAGGCGGTTGTTGCGGTTGATAACCCTCCGGT
>JBKJZF010000021.1:0-11081 GCA_046715315.1 Solirubrobacterales bacterium
GCGCCGCGGCCAGCGCCAGGCGCGCGGCCGGTTGGTGCGGAGTCGCCTCGATCAGCGCCTGCGGCGCCGGCGCCCCCGTCGTCGCCGCGGCGCTCACCCGGACCTCGCCTGAACCGCCTCGAGCACCCGCGCGTGGACCTCGTCGATCTCGCCCTCGGCGTCGATCACGACGATCCGCTCGGGGTGGCGCGCGGCCAACTCGTCGTAGGCCTCGGTGACGGCGCGCTGGAATGAGATCCCCTCGCTCTCGAAGCGATCCGCCCCGTCCGCTTCGCCCGCCGCGAGCCGCTGCTGGCCGCGCGCCTCGCCCGTTTCCGGGTCGAGGCGGAGCAGGAGGGTGAGATCAGGGACGCAATCGCCGACGGCGATCGCATTCAGGCCCTCGACCATCTCCACGCCCAGCTTCCGGGCTGCGCCCTGGTAGGCGGCCGTGGAGTCGATGAAGCGGTCGCAGACGACGTCGCGGCCGGCCGCGCGAGCGGGTGCGATCACCCCGGCACAGAGCTCGGCGCGGGCGGCGCAGAAGAGCAGCAGCTCGGCCCGCGGGTCGAGGGTGAGCGCCGGGTCCTTGAGCAGGTCGCGAACCCGCTCGCCGACCACGGTGCCGCCGGGCTCGCGCAGCAGCAGCGTCCGCGGCCCCAGGGCCTTCGCGAGCATGGCGGCCTGGGTGGTCTTGCCCGAGCGGTCGATGCCCTCGAGGGTGATGAACACGCGCCGCACGCTAGCGTGCGATGGCTCGCAGGGGGGCGAACACGCCAACTCTTCGCGCTCTTCCCGCAAGTGGCGGTAGGCGCGCGAAAACTCGACGCGGTGATCGCGGAAATCGCTGGGCGGCAGCATGGGGCGGTCTCGCGGGCGCAGTTGCTTGCGGCCGGCGTCAGTCGCCACGGGATCCAGCGCCGGATCGATTCGGGATCGCTGATTCGCGTCCATCCCGGCGTCTACCTGGTCGGGCACATGGGCGGCTCGCCGCTGGCGAGCGAGGCAGCGGCGATCCTCGCGTGCGGGGCGGGAGCATTTCTCAGCCACCGCACGGCGGCGAGCCTTTGGGAGCTCCCGGTCCCCCGGGGCGGCCCGATCGAGGTCACCGTCGTCGGCCGCCGACAGCGACCACCTAGCGGTGTCCACACGTATTACCTCACTGCGATGCCGGCCAGCGAGCGCCGGCGGCTTCGTCGCTTGCCGCTGACCTCACCGTCGCTGGCGATTCTCGACCTTGCCGGCACCGTCCGTGCCGAGGCTCTCGCTGCCGCGCTCAACGAGGCCCGGGTGCTGCGTATCGTCAACGACAGGGCGCTGACCACCACCCTGTCCGCGCATCCGAATCGCCGCGGCGCACGGGCCCTCCGCCGGCTGCTCGAAGGCGAGCAGGGACCACGGATCACACGCTCCGAGGCGGAGCTCCGGGCCCTGCGGCTGATGCGCGCCCACGGCCTCGAGCCCGACGAGAGCGACGTCTCGATCGGCCCCTGGCGCGTCGACTTCCTGTTTCGGCACGAGCTGCTGATCGTCGAGGTGGACGGATACCGGTACCACTCGACCCCGGGACGATTCATCCAGGACCGGCGCCGCCTCGCCGATCTCGCCGCACGTGGACTCCAGGTCTTCCCGCTCAGCTGGTCTGACATCACGAGCGACGGGGAGCGCGCCATGCGCCGGCTGAAGACGACGCTCGAGCGGCGCGGTGCGCAGCTCGGTGGCACCGCTGGGCCCGGCGACTTTTCGCGCCGGTGCCGCCAGTAGCGGCGGGGATGCGAAAAGCCCTCGGCGGCGCTAGCTCTTCGAGCGGGGGCGGGAGCCGGCCCGCTTGGTCCGGGCGGTGCCGGGCGATGGCTTCCGCCGCCGCCTGCCGCCGTTCGGCTTCGGCTTCGAGGCCTCGGAGGCCGAGCTCTCCTGCGAGCCGGCGCCGTTGTCGTCGGTCGCGCCGGCCGTCTTCGCGGCCTCCCGAGCCTCCTTGGCCGCCTGGCGCTCGGCGCGCTTGGCGCGCATCTCGACCATCGAGGGGCACTCGTCGTTGAGGCAGAGCTTCCAGGGTCGCCCGCGGAATCCCTTCACCGTCAGCCGCGGCATCTCCTCGCAGATCGAGCAGCGCTCCTCGAGGCGCCAGAGCTCATAGCCACGACCCGGCAGCGGCCCGCTGACCCGGCACGAGTCCGACGACTCGGGGTCGTCCTTGATCCAGCCCTCGCAGCCGTACATGCGCTTGCCGCCCTTGAGCTCGATGATCCGCAGCCGGTTGGGCGAGCCGTCTTCGCGCTTGCGGCCGGCCTCGGCGCAGACCTTGCAGGGGCCGAGGAACTTGTCCTCGTCCACGCCCGCCCAGATCTGCTTCGCCAGGTCCTCCTTCTGCTCCTCGAGGTCCTTGGTGGTCGCGTGCAGCATCTCGCGGCTGATCCGCAGCACGTCCTCCTTCGAAGTGTTGCCGGCGGCGATCTCGTCCATGTCCTGCTCGAGCTCGGCCGTCATCTCCGGCGTCGCCATCCGCGGCACGTAGGAGTGGAATGCCTTGTACAGCGCGATCCCTGTCTCCGAGGGCTCCGGAGGGTTGGAGAAGACGTAGCCGCGGTCATACAGCTTCTGGATGATGTCGGCTCGGGTCGCCTTGGTGCCGAGCCCGCGCTCCTCCATCAACTCGATCAGCTTGCCCTGGCTGATCCGCGAGGGCGGCTGGGTCTCCTTGTCGACGATCCAGGGATCGCCGTCGAGGTCGAGGCTCTGGCCCTGCTCGAGCTTGGGGATCTCGTCGTCGGCGGAGCGCGCGTAGGTGTAGATCGAGGCGAAGCCGGGATCGACCACCACCGACCCGCGCACGAAGTACGTCTCCGACCCGGCCTCGATGTCGGCGCGGGTGGACTCGGTGATCATCGGCGGCGAGAAGGTGGCGAGGAAGCGGCGCACGACGAGCTCGTAGACGCGGCGCTTCGGGCCCTCGAGGGCGTTGGGATAGATGGCCTGCGTCGGGTAGATCGGCGGGTGGTCGGTGGTCTCCTTGCGGCCCCGGGTCGGCTGCAGCTCGCCGTCGAGCAGGCCGGCGGCGGCCTCGAAGTCCGGGATCCGGACCAGCGAGGAGACCAGCTCCCGGGTGTTCAGCGAGCGCGGGTAGACCGTGTTGTCGGTGCGCGGGTAGGAGATGAACCCGTCCATGTAGAGGTCCTCGGCGATCCGCATCGCGGCGGCGGGGGTGATCCCGAGCCGGCTGGACGCGTCGGTGGTGAAGGCGGTGGTGTTCAGCGGCGTCGGCGGCTTGCGGGTATTGCGGCGCAAGCTCACCTCCTTGACGACGCCGGGGCTCTTGGTCTGATCGAGCGCCGCGTCGGCCTCGGACCGCTCCCAGAACTTGTCGGTCGTGTGGTGGGCCTCGAAGGCGCCGTCGGGATGCGCGAAGCGGGCGAACAGCTCCCAGAAGGGCTTCGCCACGTGGGCGCGGCGCTCGAGCTCGCGCTCGACGATCAGGGCCAGGGTCGGGCTCTGCACCCGTCCCACCGAGAGGAAGTTGGAGCCGAAGCGGCGGGTGGCGAGCGAGACCGCCCGGGTCAGGGTCGCGCCCCAGATCAGGTCGATGTCCTGGCGGGCGGCGCCGGCGTAGGCGAGATCGTAGGAGAGGTCGTCGAGCTCGGAGAAGGCGCGCTCGATCTCCTCCTTGGTCAGCGCCGAGTAGCGGGCGCGCTTGACCGGGGGCCGGGCGGCGAGGGTGTCGGGCACTAGATCAGGGTTCGATTCGAGGACCTGCTCGAGCGCCTCGAGGCCGATCAGCTCGCCCTCGCGGTCGTAGTCGGTGGCGATCACGATCGAGTCGGCGTCCTTGGCCGCCTTGCGGACGGCCTTGACGACGTTCTTGTCGGTCGCCTCCTTGATCAGCTCGGCGTCGATCAGCTCGTGCAGGTCGGTCTCCTGCCAGTTCGAGAACCCCTCCGGGAACGCCGGGCTGACGACGTGGCCCTTGAGGCCGATCGCCAGGTGATCGCCCTCGGAATCGTTCCACTCGTAGAACGGCACCTTGTAGCTGGCGCCGTCCCTGGTCGAGCCTCCGCTGAGGATCTCGGCGATCTTCTTCGCGGAGTTGTTCTTCTCGGTGATGATCAATCGCATCTTGAGCGGCGCGAGAGTAGCAGGGGGTTGGGACCGCCCATGCGGGCTTGCAGCGCGCCGCCGTAGGCGGCGTTCGGGGTCGTCTACCCTGGGGGCGATGCCTGCTCAGGCCTACGCCGGTAAGGAATGCGTCTGCCAGCGCCGCAAGGGGATCTGCGACCAATCCTGCGTGCGGGACATGCTCGACACCCCTCTGTACATCGCCTGCCTGCGCCTCTCCGGACGCCAGTGCCTGGTGGTCGGCGGCGGCGCGATCGGGCTGGAGAAGGTCGAGGGCCTGCTGGCCTGCGACGCCGACGTGGTCCTGGTCGCTCCCGACGCGGTCGGTGAGCTCGAGGCCTACGCGGACGAGGGCTCGATCCGCTGGGAGCGGCGCCCCTACGCCGATTCGGATCTCGAGGGCAAGTTCATGGCGATCGCCGCGACCTCGGACACCGAGGTCAACATCTCCGTCTACGAAGCGGCCGAGCGCCGGGCGATGCTGGTCAACGTCGTCGACGTCCCCCCTCTGTGCAACTTCATCCTGCCGGCGATCGTGCGCAGCGGGCCGCTGGCGATCGCGATCTCGACCGCCGGCGCCTCGCCCGCGCTGGCCAAGCGGATGAAGCGCGAGATCGCCGAGAGCTTCGGTGAGCCCTACGCGCGCCTGGCGATGATCCTCAACGACGCTCGCGGCTGGGCCAAGGCGACGCTGCCCACCTACCAGGACCGCAAGCAGTTCTTCGAGGGGATCGTCAACGGCGACCCCGACCCGATCGAGCTCCTGCGCGACGGGCACACCGACCAGGTGGCGGCACTGGTCGAAGCGGCGAAGCAGTCGCAGCCTCAGGCGGCCGGCAGGGCGTAGAGGGCGATCGCGGCGAAGTGGGCGGCGGCGGCGGCGATCACCAGCACGTGGAAGATCTCGTGGTAGCCGAAGACAGTGGGGCTGGGGTCGGGGCGCTCGACGGCGTAGACGACGGCGCCACTCAGATACAGGGCGCCGCCGCCGGCGATCAGCAGCGCCGCGCCGAGGCCGGCCTTGGAGACGATCTCGGGGTACGCCACCGCGCCGATCAGCCCGACCGCGCTGTAGACGATCGCCGCGACCCACTTCGGGGCGTCGACCCAGATCAGCTCGACGACGATCCCGGCGAGGGCGGCGGCCCAGACCGCGATCAGCAGCGCCTTGGCGAAGGTCCCCTCTAACAACAGCAGCGCGAACGGGGTGATCGTGCCCGCGATCAGCAGGAAGATCATCGTGTGATCCAGGCGCCGCATCCAGCGGCGGATCTCCGGCCGCTGCCAGTTGATCCGGTGGTAGAGGGCGCTGACCCCGAACAGGGCCGAGAGGCTGGCGGCGTAGATCGCGACCGCGACGGTCGCGCGGGTGCCCTCGGCGGCCGCGATCAGCGCCGTGCCGAGCCCCAGCGAGAGGAAGAAGGCCCACTCGTGCGAGACCCCTCGGCCGCGGGGCTTGACCCTGGCGATCGCCTCCCGGCCGGCCCCGATCGCGGCGTCACGGCGTTCGCCGATTCGCTCGACCGCGCTCTCGAGGCGCTCGCGGGCACCCGCCTGCTCATCTCGTTCGCCCATCTCCCGAGAAAATCTAGAGCAAACCGGCGGCGCCCGCAGCAATTCGGGTTAAGATCGCCGTGCGAGTGCCTATGCCGCTATATATAGCGTCCGTTGCCAGGCAGGAGAACGCCACCGCTAGTAGAATAGAAAGCCATGACTTGCCCTTCCTGCCAGGCACCGACCCGCGTTCTCGAGAGCCGCCCCAAGGCCAGCGGAAGGGAGATCCGGCGCCGGCGAGCCTGCTCTCAATGTGGCCACCGCTTCACAACCTTCGAGCGGTGTGGCGACGAGCCCCTAACCGTGCTCAAGCGAAATGGGGAGACGGAGCCATTCCGGAGGGCGAAGCTCAGAACTGCGATTGCCCGAGCGACTCATAAGCGTCCGATCTCGCCAGATCAACTTGAGACGGTCCTTGACCGGATCCAAGTGACGCTCTCGGCAGGCGATGGCGAGTTGTCTGCCCACGAGATTTTCGGAGCGTGCCTTGACGAGTTGAGCCGAGTCGATGAAGGCGCCTACTACCAGTTCGCCGGAACGGCCCGCGGCGCGATACCGGAATTTCCGCACATCGCCAGCAGCGGTTCCGTCCGAGGGGAAGACAAGGATGACCGGCCCATCATGAGCGCTACGACGAGGAGAGATTTTGATGAGTAAAAGCGCTGCAACGGGCGTGGAAACTAGGCAGAATGGTCTGACGATCGAGCGGCGCTTTACTACGTCAGGAGTTCACCCCTTCGACGAGATCGAGTGGGAGCTTCGCGACGCCCTCATCGGCGACCCGGCGAACCCCGCCTTCGAGCAGCGCGGCGTCGAGTTCCCCAAGTCCTGGTCGCAGAACGCGACCAACATCGTCGCCCAGAAGTACTTCCGCGGCTCGCTTGACGCGCCCGAGCGGGAGCGTTCGGTGAAGCAGATGATCGACCGAGTGGCCGGCCGGATCGCGACCTGGGGACGCGAGGGCGGCTACTTCGCGACCGAGGAGGACGCCGAAACCTTCGAGGCCGAGCTGACCCACATCCTCCTCCACCAGAAGGCAGCGTTTAACTCGCCCGTCTGGTTCAACGTCGGCTGGCGTGAGGGCGCTGAGCAGTGCAGCGCCTGCCAGCCCTACGACGCTCTGATCTCGACCCCTGACGGCATGGTTCCGATCGGAGAGATCGTCGCGGACGAGCAGATCGGGCGAGAGGTCTACGACGCCGGCGGAATCACGCGCGTCACCGCTGTGAAGGCGAACGGACGCAAGCCCGTGAGTCGCGTGCGACTCCGGAACGGGAGCTTCATCGAGGCCACGCCGGATCACGTTGTCCGCGCCGTTCGCGAGTCCGGCGCGACCCCTGAATGGCTGCGCTTGGATCAGCTGGCCGCCGGCATGCGACTTCACCTTCACCCGCACCGCGCCAAGGTCGCGCAGCGAGCCTTGGTGGCGTCTGGTGGGCCCACCTCCGCCGACTTCGATGGAGCCGACCTCTTCGAGGCTGTCGACGAGCACACCCGGATCGACCGAGCCGAAGCGGCGCTTGCCGGATGGCTTCAAGCTGACGGCTTCGTTGGTCAGTACGAGAGCGGGACTAACAGGTCGCTCACGATCGAGTTCCAGGTCGCAAGCGACGACGAGTACCAGTGGGTGATGGAGAACCTCGACGTCGCTCTTCCGGACGTCCACCGGAAGGTCCGTGAAGCGGACACAGAGCACACGCGAGTCCGGCGCATCCGGCTGTACGGCGAGGCACTTCGGGAGTTCGTGGAGGACTGGGAGCTACTGTCCCGCCGGACTGAGATTCGGGTCCCGTCACGGCTTTGGACTGCGTCTCACGAAGAGATCGGCGCATACCTGAAGAGCGTCTTCCAGGCGGACGGTTATGTGACCGTGCAGCGGGACGAGAGTTCTCAGCGAGGCCGGGTCGCGTTCGCCGTGATCAGCGAGAAGTGGACCGAGGACTTGCAGATCCTGCTCCACTCGATCGGCATCTTCTCCCGACGGATCCGCAAGGTCGAACGGCGCACCGACAGGCATGACCTTCATGAGGTCCAGATCTCGATCGGCTCTGAGCGCGCGCGCTTCGCCGAGCTGGTCGGCTTCGTCGATCGCCGCAAGCAGAGCAAGCTGCTCGAATCCCTCGGCCTACGTGGACTCAAGAGCTGCGCCGATCTTCGGGCCGAGGAGATCATGGAGATCGAGGAGCTCGGAGTCCAGGATGTGTTCGACATCCAGACCGAGTCCGGCGAGTACCTCTCCAACAACGTCGAAGTCCACAACTGCTTCATCCTCAGTGTCGAGGACGAGATGGAGTCGATCCTCGACTGGAACACCCAGGAGGGGATCATCTTCAAGGGGGGTTCCGGCTCCGGGATCAACCTCTCGAAGATCCGGGGCTCGATGGAGTCGCTGTCGAAGGGCGGCACGGCGTCGGGGCCGGTGAGCTTCATGCGCGGCGCCGACTCCTGGGCCGGTGCGATCAAGTCGGGCGGCGGTACACGTCGCGCGGCGAAGATGGTGGTTCTCAACGTCGACCACCCCGACGTCGAGGACTTCATCTGGTGCAAGGCCAAGGAGGAGGAGAAGTCGGCTGCGCTGCGCGACGCCGGCTTCGACATGCGCCTCGACTCCGATGCGTTCGCCTCCGTCCAGTACCAGAACGCCAACAACTCGGTGCGAGTCACCGACGAGTTCATGCAGGCGGTCGCCGACGACGCCGACTGGGACCTCGTCGCCCGCACCGACGGCAGCGTGATCAAGACGCTCAAGGCGCGCGAGCTAATGCGCCAGATCGCCGACGCCGCCTGGCGCTGCGCCGACCCCGGCCTGCAGTACGACAGCACGATCCAGCGCTGGCACACGGATCCAAACACGGGGCCGATCACGGCATCTAATCCCTGCTCGGAATATCTGAGCATCGACGACTCCGCCTGCAACCTCGCCTCCCTCAACCTGATGAAGTTCCGGCAAGACGACGGCAGCTTCGACGTCGACGAGTTCAAGCACGCGGTCGATGTCGTGTTCCTGGCCCAGGAGATAGTCGTCACGCCGTCGAGCTACCCGACCGAGACGATCGGCGACAACGCGCGAGCGTTCCGCCAGCTCGGTCTCGGCTACGCCAACCTCGGCGCCTACCTGATGGCCGACGGAGTCCCCTATGACTCCGACGAGGGACGTGCCACCGCGGCCGCGATCACCGCCCTCATGACCGGGCGGGGCTACCGCAAGTCTGCGGAGGTCGCCGCCGCTCTCGGCGCCTATGACGGATACGCGAAGAACCGCGAGCCCCACAACGCCGTGATGCGGATGCACCGTGACGCCGCCTACGAGATCGACGACGAGACGATCGAGGACGGCGAGCTCCTGGGCGCCGCCCGCGAGACCTGGGACGACGCGGTCGCCCTCGGCGAGAAGCACGGCTACCGCAACGCCCAGGCGACGGTGCTCGCTCCAACCGGGACGATCAGCTTCCTGATGGACTGCGACACGACCGGGATCGAGCCGGACTTCTCGCTGGTCAAGTTCAAGGAGCTGGTCGGCGGCGGCAGCATGACGATCGTCAACCGCACGGTGCCGATGGCGCTGGCGACGCTCGGCTACTCCGAGGCGCAGATCGAGCAGATCGAGGCCTACATCAACGAGACGGGCACGATCCTCGGCGCCCCCGAGCTGGCCGACGAGCACCTGCCCGTGTTCGACGTGGCGGTCGGCGAGCGCGCGATCTCACACACGGGTCACATCCAGATGATGGCCGCGACGCAGCCGTTCATCTCGGGCGCGATCTCGAAGACGGTGAACCTGCCCGAGACGGCGACCGTCGACGACATCGCCGACGCCTACACGCAGGGCTGGAAGGGCGGGCTGAAGGCGCTGGCGATCTATCGCGACGGCTCGAAGACCGCGCAGGCGCTTCGCACCGACGCCGGCGACAAGGCCGACGCCCAGGCTCCGGTCGAGGCGGCCAAGCCCGAGCGCCGGAGGATGCCGCGCGAGCGCCAGTCGATCACCCACAAGTTCTCGATCGCCGGGCACGAGGGCTACATCACCGCCGGCAAGTACGAGGACGGCTCGGTCGGCGAGATCTTCCTCACCGACATCGGCAAGGAGGGCTCGACCCTGCGGGGGATGATGAACGCCTTCGCGACCGCGATCTCGATCGGGCTGCAGTACGGCGTGCCGCTCGAGACCTTCGTCAAGAAGTTCTCCTACATGCGCTTCGATCCGGAGGGGATCACCGGCAACCCGGAGATCCCGTTCGCCAAGTCGATGCCCGACTACATCATGCGCTGGCTCGGCAGCCGCTTCATCGAGGACCTCGACGAGCTCGAGGACCTCGGGATCCTCACCCCCGAGGTGCGCGCCCGCAAGGAGGCACAGCAGGCGCTGTTCGCCGGCGAGGGCCCGGAGTCGTCGACCGGCGGCAACGGCAACGGCCACGCCAAGGACGCGACCGAGGCCAAGGCGGCCCAGCCCGGCAAGACGGTGGCCGCGGCCTCGGCGATGACCGACTCGCCCCCCGTGGTCCCGGCCCGGATGAAGGGCCGCGACCTCGGCCCCGCCTGCGAGCAATGCGGCGGCATGATGCAGCGCACCGGCTCCTGCTACACCTGCTCGAGCTGCGGCAACAACACCGGCTGCGGGTAGGTAGCAGCAGCGTAACCGTAGCCGGCGACCCGGCGCTCGCCCGCCGGTTCGATGGCCGGGACGCGTAGGATGCGCGAGCCCTCCGCTCGCACGCGGAGGATGCGCAACAGCGTGACCGAGAGGGTCGGCCGATCTATTGCTACAACCTCTTCGGCCTGCAGCGGTTCAAGGTCGAGGGCGAGGCCCCGATCCCCGCCGGCGAACACCTAGGTGAGGACGGAGTTCGCCTACGACGGCGGCGGCCTTGCCAAGGGCGGCGACGTCACCCTCTACGTTGACGGCGACAAGGTGGGGGAAGGTCGCGTCGAGGCGACCGAGCCGATGCTGTTCTCGGCCGACGAGACCACCGACGTCGGCTCGGACAGCGCCACGCCCGTCAGCGACGACTACGGGCCCAAGGACAGCGAGTTCGATGGCCGCGTGCGCTGGGTCCAGGTCGACCTCGACGAGGCCGCCGAGGACGTCGACCACCTGATCTCACCCGAGGAACGCCTGCGGATCGCGATGGCGCGCCAGTAGCGCGCCGAGAGGCATAGCCATCGCCGAAGCAGCTCTGTGGGGATTCGTAGCGGGGTCGTCCCTGCTGGTGGGCGCGGTGGTCGCGCTCAAGCTTCGGCCCGGCCGCCGGGTCGTGGGCCTGATGATGGCCTTCGGCGCCGGGGTGCTGATCAGCGCAATCGCCTACGACCTCGTAGAGGAGGCCTTCCACATCGCCGCCGGAAGTGGCGCCGTCGCCGCCGGGTTGGCGGCCGGCTCGGTGGCCTTCTACCTCGGGGACACCGCGATCGCCCGCCGCGGCGGCGGCGATCGAAAG
>JBKJZF010000022.1:0-3432 GCA_046715315.1 Solirubrobacterales bacterium
TTGTTACAGTATCAGATGCGCCGGCATCCAGCAGCGCAAAACACCGGCCTGATTGACGATGAACCCAGAGGGAGTGCGATGGAAAGCCAGTCCGTGAGCAAG
This sequence comes from Solirubrobacterales bacterium, assembly GCA_046715315.1. GTDB lineage: Bacteria > Actinomycetota > Thermoleophilia > Solirubrobacterales > 70-9 > JBDTSW01. The sequence goes on from JBKJZF010000022.1 coordinate 103, forward strand.
CCGATGCAAGCCGCTGATTGCCGGCGTGACGGCCGGTGGCCGCTCGAGCGGGTCCTCTTCCTGCTGGCCGGCACCGTGACCGGGCTGAGCGCTGCGCTCGCGGCCCTCGCCAGCCCCTGGTTCCTACTGCTCACCGCTTTCGTCGCCGCGAACCAGCTGCTCTTCGTCGCGATCGGCAACAGTCCGAGCACCAGGCTCCTGCGCCGCTATGCGCACCTGAAGGGAGCGGGAGAGCGATGAGCGAACTCGGACCGGTTGGCCGCCTCGGTCGCCTCGCCGCGCGTTATCCGGGTCGGGTTGGGCTGGCGTGGCTGGTGATCGCGCTCGGTCTCGGCGTCCTTGCCCCTAAGGTCGAGCACGCTCTCTCGGGCGCTGGTTGGGAGGCGACGGGCTCGGAGTCGGTGGAGGCGCGAGAGCAGATCGATCGCGAGTTCGGCGGGCTCTCGAGCTATGCGCTCCAGGTGGTCGTCCACTCGGAGGGCGAAATTGCGAACGATCCGGGCTTCCAGGCGGTCGTCGGGCGAGCCGAGGAGATCCTCCGCGCCGACGATGCGGTCGGCGAGGTGATCCCACCCCAGCCAGGCGCCTCGATCTCCGCCGATCGCCACACCGCGGTGATCCAGGCCGCAGCGGCCGAGAACCCCAACGACATGGTCCGGGCAGCCGATGAGCTCAAGGGCGAACTTACGGGAGCGGGAACTGACGCCGTCGACGTCAACCTCAGCGGCGCTGCGGGGATGTGGTCTGACTTCAACGAGGCCAACAAGGAGGCGATGCTGAAGTCGGAGCTGATCTCCTGGCCGGTGACGCTGGCGATCCTCGTCGTCGCCTTCGGCTCGCTGGTCGCTGCGGGCCTGCCGCTCTTGCTGACCATCCTCGGGCTCGTCGCCTCGGCGGGAGTGCTCTATCTGGGAACGCAGCTCACCGACATCTCGATCTGGGCGATGAACTTCGCCTTGATGTTCGCGCTCGCGCTCGGGATCGACTACGCCCTGTTCGTCGTGATGCGCTTCCGCGGCGCCTTCTTTGGCTCGAAGCTGCCGGCGGAAGAGGCGGTCGGGATCTCGATGGATACCGCCGGCAAAGCCGTCCTCTTCTCCGGTCTCACAGTGCTGATCTCGCTTTCGGCCGTGATGCTGGTTCCGAGCCCGGCATTCCGCTCAATGGCGCTCGGGATCATGGTTTCGGTCGTCTTCGTACTCGCAGCGACGCTGACCCTGCTGCCCGCGGTGCTCGCCAAGCTGGGGCCACGCGTCGATAAGCTCTCGCTGCCCTGGGTCCACGGCGGCGGGCACCGCTCGCAGCGGTTCGCCCGCTGGGGGGAGCGGCTTTGGAAGCAGCCGGTTCGCTTCGGCGTCGCCGCTCTTGCCATCCTGCTTGCTCTCGCCTGGCCGGTGACGCAGCTCGACACCGGGATGCCGTCGATCGAAGTCGTTCCCAAGGGCGATCCCTCCCGCCAAGGCTACGAGCAGATCCAGGCCGCGTTCGGCACCGGGGCGCCCGGAACGCTGCAGGTCGTCGCCGCAGCCGGCGAGGGCCAGCGCGTGGCCGACGAGCTGCGAGCTGATCGCGGCATCGCCATGACGATGCCGCCGCAGCCGGGGAGCTCGGGCTCGGCCCTGATCCAAGCGATCCCAACCGACGGTCCGTCCGGCGATGCGCTTCGCGACACGGTTGACCGGCTGCGCGGCGGGCTCCCCGCCGGCACTCTGGTCGGAGGGGCGGCGGTCGAGAACTACGACCTCGAGCTTGCGCTCGCCGAGAAGACCCCGCTCGTGATCGGCATCGTGCTGGTACTCGGTTTCCTACTCCTGCTCTTCGCCTTCCAGGCGCCGCTCCTCGCCGCGCTCGGAGTGATCACCAACCTGCTCGCGACCGGAGCCGCTTTCGGGGTGGCGAAGTGGATCTTCCAGGACGGCTCGCTCTCGGGGGTGCTCGGCTTCGAGTCCCAGGGCTTCCTCGACGCCTGGGGCCCCGTTTTCTTCTTCGCGATGATCTTCGCGATCTCGATGGACTACACGGTCTTCCTGCTCTCCTCGGCGCGCGAGCACTGGGAGCAGGAGGGCGATGCGCGCAAGGCTCTCGTCGGCGGCCTCGCTCACTCCGGCCGGGTGATCCTCGCCGCGGCCGCGGTCATGGTCGCGGTCTTCTTCACCTTCGCGCTTTCGGGACCCCTGCCGCCGAAGGAGATGGGGATCATCCTCGGAATCGCGGTCCTCCTCGATGCCGCCCTCGTTCGACTGCTGCTTCTGCCGGTGCTGATGCGGCTCACGGGCCGGGCCGCTTGGTGGCTGCCAGCGTGGATCGACCGGCTGATGCCCGACGTGCACTTCGGCCATGGGGTGGCCCCACCGGCCGCGGCGGCGGACGCGGATCGGCACTCCGAGGCAGCGGGCGCTGCGGCGAGGCGATGACAGCCGCCGCGCCCCGCTCGCCCTCAGGGCGCCCTCCCCAGCGCCTACCCCGCCGGTCTGAGCCGCTGATGGTCCCCGCTCCCCTTCCGGGCTCACCATGACTGATCGTCGTCGACGCCACCTGGGGTCAGTTCAACCCGATCGAGCTCGCACCGGGTGTGCGGACCGTGGGCGAGCTCGAGGTGATCGCCCACTTCGAGGCGGGTCGACCGCTTATCGACAGCCGACCGGAGCGCGCCTACCTCCAGCGAACGATCCCTGGCGCGAGCAACCTGCCCCACGACGAAGTCGCAGCTCGACTGGATCAGCTCGATCCCGACGTGGCGACCGTCGTGTTCTGCAACGGGCCGCAGTGCGCAGCCTCGCCCGATGCGATCCACTCGCTCCTCGATCGCTCCTACCCGGCACGATCGCTCCTGTACTACCGGGGCGGGCTCCACGACTGGTTGACCCTGGGACTGCCGACCGCCAGAGGCGGCGGCGATGCGGGGGGGTAGGCGGTCGACGGCAACGCCCCGACGCGGTAGCCCCTCGTCACGCGGCGCGGATGGGTGTTCAGCGATCGTGCCGCCGCGGTTGGCGCCGACCGTGAGCCATAAGCGCCACGTGATCCGCACGCGAACACGAGCGGGAAGGTGGTCGACGCGTCACCTGCGTTGTGGATCAGATCTGCGGCACGCTTCCGGGCGCGGCGAAGATCGACGCCTGACCGGCCAGGTGCTTCTTGGATCCTCGGCAGAAAAGTAACAGGGTTTTTAGGGGTGAGCGACGGGACTCGAACCCGCGACCACCTGGACCACAACCAGGAGCTCTACCAACTGAGCTACGCCCACCGCGGTCCGTTCAATCTAATGGAACGCCGGGGGCTTTCATCTCCAATTCGATCCCTTGCACGCGCTCGAACTCGCCGGTGGGC
>JBKJZF010000023.1:0-5666 GCA_046715315.1 Solirubrobacterales bacterium
GCTAGTCGCGCAGAGCCTCGAGGCGCTCGATCACCTCGGGCACGTGCTTCAGGTAGGCCGAGTAGTCAAGGACGGCCTCCCAATCAATGCCCGAGACCTCCTCCGCTTCGCGTCCGGGGGCCTCGGGGTCCCGGACCTTCTCGGCGATCAGCTCTTTGAACGGGGTCCCGGTGTCCCAGGCCTTCTGGGCGGATTCCTGGACAAGGCGGTAGGCGTCGTCGCGGGTCATCCCCGCCTCGACCAGCGCCGTCAGGGCCCGCTGGCTGAACAGCGCCCCGTGGGTCAGCTCGAGGTTCAAGCGCATGCGGTCCGTGTGGACGGTCATCTCGCGGGCGACCCGCGCGCCGATCGCCTGCATATAGTCGAGCAGGATCGTCGCGTCGGGCAGGATCACCCGCTCGGCGCCGGAGTGGGAGATGTCGCGCTCGTGCCACAGGGCGACGTTCTCCAGGCCGGCCTGCCCGTAGCCCCTGAGCACTCGCGCGAGGCCGGTGAGCCGCTCGGAAAGGATCGGGTTGCGCTTGTGCGGCATCGCCGAGGAGCCCTTCTGGCCGGCCCCGAACGGCTCCTCGACCTCCCGCAACTCGGTGCGCTGCAGGTTGCGGATCTCCGTCGCGAAGCGCTCCAGCCCGGCGCCGGCGAGCGCGACGCTGGAGAGCACCACGGCCTGGCGGTCGCGCGGGACGACCTGGGTGGAGATGTCCTCGGTCGCCAGCCCGAGCGCTTCCATCACCCGCCGCTCGACCTGCGGCGGCACCGAGGCGTAGGTGCCGACCGCGCCGGAGAGCTTGCCGACCGCCGCCTGCTCGAAGGCGCCGCTGAGGCGGCTGAGGTTGCGGTCGGCCTCGAAGGCGAAGCCGGCGAGGCGCAGGCCGAAGGTCGTGGGCTCGGCGTGGACGCCGTGGGTCCGCCCCACGCAGAGGGTGTCGCGGTGGGAGAGCGCGGTCTCGACCAGGGCGTCGCGAAACGCCCTGGCGCCCGCGACTACGATCTCGCCGGCCTCCCGGAGCTGCAGCCCGAGCGCCGTGTCGAGCACGTCGGAGGAGGTGAGCCCGTAGTGGAGCCAGCGCCCGTGGTCGCCGATCGAGGCGGCGGTGACGTCGACGAAGGCGGCGACGTCGTGGCCGGTGGTGCGCTCCCGCTCGCGCACGTCGGCGACCGTGAAGGTGGCCCGCTCGCGGCAGGCGGCCGCGGCGTCGGCGGGGACGACGCCCTCGGCCGCCCAGGCGTCGGTGGCGGCGAGCTCGACCTCGAGCCAGCCGCTCATCTGCCGCTCGTCCGTCCAGACGGCCCCGATCTCGTCCCTGGTGTACCGGTCGATCATGCCCTGATGATCCGGGCGGCCAGCAGGCCCGCGTTCCTGGCGCCGTCGATCGCGACGCAGCCGACCGGGACTCCCGGCGGCATCTGCACCACGGAAAGCAGCGCGTCCAAGCCGCCGAGGTTGCGGCCCGAGATCGGCACCCCGATCACCGGCAGGTCGGTGTGCGCCGCGGCGACCCCGGGCAGGGCCGCCGACATCCCGGCGCCGGCGATGATCACCTTCAGCCCCCGCATGCGGGCGTTGGTGCAGTAGTCGCGCACCATCTCGGGGTCGCGGTGGGCGCTCATCACCCGCACCTCGTGGCGGATCCCCGCCTCCTCCAGTGCCTGCCCGGCCTTCTCCATCTTCTCCATGTCGCTCTTCGAGCCCATGATGATCCCGACGAGCGGCGAGTCGGGCTCGATCTCGGAGAAGGCCGACTCCGGCTCGGGCAGCGGCTCGGCGGTGGCGGTGCGGGTCTCGGGCTCGCCGCCAATGGCCTCCGGGGTGTCCAATCTGCTCTCCTCCCTCAGGCGGCGGCGGCTCTCTTGACCGCGCGGGCCGCGATGTCTGTTCGCATCTGCATGCCGTCGAAGTGGATCTTGCGGGCCGCCTCGTACGCGCGCGCCCGGGCCTCGGAGGGGTTGATGCCGAGGCCGGTCACGTTCAGCACCCGCCCACCGGCGGTGACGATCTCCCCGCGGACGGCGGCGGTGCCGGCGTGCGTGATCTCCACCCCCGCCACCGCTGCGGCCTCGGCGAGCCCGGTGATCAGGTTGCCCTTCGACGAGCTCTCCGGGTACCCGGCCGAGGCGAGCACGACGGTCACCGCCCAATTGTCGTCGAAGACGGCCGTGGCTCCGGCCAGTCCCCCGGGCTCGCGAGACGCAAGCAAGAGCTCGGCGAGGTCCGAGCGCAGGCGCGGCAGCACGGCCTGGGTCTCGGGATCGCCGAAACGGCAGTTGAACTCCAGCACCTTGGGCCCCGACGGGCCCATCATCAGCCCGGCGTAGAGGACGCCGTGGTAGGGCGTGCCGCGGCGTCTCAGCAGCTCGACCACGGGCCTGTGGACGCTCTCGATCAGGTCCATGACCTGCTCGGGCGCCAGGTCGGGGACCGGCGAGTAGCTCCCCATGCCGCCGGTGTTCGGCCCCTCGTCGCCGTCGAAGATCCGTTTGTAGTCCTGGGCAGGGGCGAGCGGAAGGACGTTCTCCGAGTCACAGAGCGCCAGCAGCGACAGCTCGTCGCCGTCGAGGTGCTCCTCCAGCACCACCTCGGTCTCCCCGAAGCGGCGCTCGACGAAGAAGGTCTCGACCGCTTCCCGGGCCTCTGCCTCGGTGGCGGCGATGATCACGCCCTTGCCCGCGGCGAGCCCGTCCGCCTTGAGCACGGCGGGATAGGAGGCGCACGCCAGGTGCTCGAGCGCCTCGTCTCGGTCGCGCAGCACCAGGTGCGAGGCCGTCGGCACGCCGGCCTCGGCCATCACCGCCTTGGCGTGCACCTTCGAGCCCTCCAGCCGGGCCGCCTCGGCGCTGGGGCCGAAGGCCGCGATCCCGACAGCCTCCAGGGCGTCCACCAGCCCCGCGACCAGCGGCGCCTCCGGCCCCACCACGACGAGCTCGACGCCCTCGGCCACCGCGGCATCGACGATCGCCGAGACGTCCTCCGCCGCGACGTCCAGGCAGCGGGCGTCGGCGGCGATGCCGGCGTTCCCGGGCGCGCTGAGGACCTCGGACGCCCGGCCGGAGCGCCCGAGGGCCCGCACGATCGCGTGCTCGCGACCGCCTGCGCCTACGACGAGAACCCGCATCCGACCGGCCGCAAGCCCTCTCAGAGGGACTTGGTGAACTCCTCGGCGTCGATAGCGGTCAGCGTCTCGTTCATCACCGTTCCCCGGGAGCCCATCTCGATCGAGAGCTTCGCCATCGTCGTCTCGTCGGGAGCGTCCACCACGGTGACGAAGTCGTACTCCCCCAGCGTGGCCCACTGGCTCTGGACCTTGACGCCGAGGTGCTCGACCTCCTTGTTGACCTCGTGCACGCGGCTCGGGTTGTCCTTCAGCGTCTTCACGCCGTCGGAGGTAAGCCGGGTGAGCATGATGTAGGTGGGCATCGCCTCTCCTGTCGTCGTTCGCAACCCCCTTTCTTTCAGGTTGCGCGCCCGCGTGCAACTCCCGCCGCGCCCGCAACGGATCTGGGAGGATGTGATCGATGCGTGGTCACCCGGTCTTCGCCGCGATCTACGATCGCCTGATCCAGGCTCCCGAGGACGCCGGCCTGCGGGATATCCGCGCCGCTCTGGTCTCCCAGGCCGCGGGGCGCACGCTGGAGGTCGGAGCCGGGACCGGGCTCGATCTTCCCCACTACGGCGAGGGCGTCAGCGAGCTCGTTCTGACCGAGCCGGACCCCCACATGGCCAGGCGCCTGCGCGAGGCGCTCGCGGCGGCCGACCTCGAGGTGGCAGCCGAGGTCGTCGAGGCGCCGGCCGAGTCGCTCCCCTTCGAGGACGAGAGCTTCGACACCGTCGTCTGCGGGCTCGTGCTCTGCACCGTCTCCGAGCCCGCGGGGTCGATCGCCGAGATCGCCAGGGTGCTGCGGCCCGGGGGCCGGCTGCTGTTCATCGAGCACGTTCGCGCCGCCGACGGCTCCACGCGGGCCCGCTGGCAGGATCGCCTCGAACGGCCGTGGGGAGCCTTGGGCGGAGGATGCCATCCCAACCGCCGCACGCTCGCCGAGCTGGAGGCATCCTCGCTCCAGCTCGACAGCGTCGAGATGCGCGAGTTCCCGACGCGGACCGCCGCCCTCGTCCGGCCGCTGGCGGTGGGCGTGGCGAGCCGGCCTGCCCAGCCCCGCGGCTAGGAGACGAGCTCGACCAGCCGGCGGTAGCCCTCGACGGTGTGCCTCCAGGCCAGGCGCTCGCGCTGCTCGAGGGCACCCTGGCGCAGCTGCGCCCGCCGCTCCGGGTCGGCGAGCCGCTTGATCGCGCGGCGCAGGCCCCTGGTGCTGGGGTCATAGGAGGGGATGCCCGACTTCGCCTCGCCGCGGCGGCGTCCCTTGACCAGCAGCCCGTTGACGCCGTCGATCACGATCTCGTTCATCGGGGGGTTGTCGTTGGTGATCACCGGCATCCCGAAGGCGGTGGCCTCGTAGAGGTGGAGGCCGAGCCCTTCCCAGCGGCTCGGCGAGAGGCAGACGTCGGCCGCCGCGAACAGGCGCAGGTGCGCGTCGGTCGGCAGGTCCTCGAGGATCACCTCGATCCGGGGATCCTCGGCGGCGGCGCGGTGGAGGCGCTTTGCCTGACGCTCCACCTGCGCCTTCACCGTCAGCCGGATGTTCGGGTCGGAGACGCCGGAGAAAGCGTTGAGGATCGGCTTCAGCGGCTTGCGCTTCGAGAGGAAGCCGGCCGGATAAAAGAAACGGACCGGGTTGCCACCAGCCGGTGCCTCCCCGGACCCCGACACCCCCGGACGCGAAGCGGAGGAGGTGTCGGGCAGTGATTCTGCGTACGGCAGGAGGGATGGGTGGACGCCCCATTGGACGTAGGGGCTGTCGATCCCGAATCCGGCGTAGCGCTCGACCTCGCAATGGGTCAGCGAGTAGATGACGTCGAGGGCCTCCCGCGCCGGGTCTACGTCGGCGGCGGAGAACTGCTCCCAGACGAAGCGGCCGACCGTGCGCACGCCCGAGCGCCGCAGCGCGGTGATGCCCTCGAACCCGTAGTTCTGGTCGAAGAACGCGGCCTCGAGATCGTTCGCCTGCGCCCAGTCGAGGTAGTCCTGGGTCGGGATCTCGTAGCTCGAGGCCTCGGTCACGCCGGGCTGGTCCCAGACGTCGCTTCGGTCGACGAAGGCCGAGCGGATATTGGACTCGCGGGTGGGCCGGGCCAGGACGAAGGTCTCGTGCCCGAGCTCGTCCAGCACCGAGCGCACCTGGCGGGCGACGACGCCCTGACCGCGGTTGAACCAGTAGGCGCAGATCCCGATCCTCATCGGGGCGAAAGGGTAGGGACAACCACCCTGTGATAGTTCCGGGCCTGATGAAGCATCGCTTCCGCGGCCGCTTCGGCCGCCCTTCCGTCCCGGAACCCTCGCCCTTCGTGGTCGGCCTCGGCCGCTCCGGGACGACGCTGCTGCGGCTGATGCTGGACGCTCACCCCGAGCTCGCGATCCCGCCCGAGACCCACTTCGCGACCGGGGTGATCCGGATGTACCGCAAGGGCAGCCCGCAGCCCGCCGAGACGGCGGACTACCTCGCCGGCCTGCGCCGCTGGGGCGACTTCGGCATCGACCGCGAAGAGATGCTGGAGAGGCTCACGGGCTCGGGCGCCGCCGACGCCCAGGCGGCGCTTCGCGCCTTCTACGAGA